>JAZUEG010000372.1:0-10011 GCA_045640025.1 Bacteroidales bacterium | reverse complement strand
GGATTTCTCCTGGAGGTCGGCCTCGAGACCTATTCCGTTCTGGATGAGCACCACGAGTGTCTTGGGGTGGAGTAGGGGAGCTAATACATTATATAAGAGGTGTTCGTTGGTGGATTTCAGGCCCACCAAAACCACGTCTGCCTTGCCCATCTGGTCTGTGGAGCTGAAGGCGTTTACGTTCGGGAGGCTGAAATCGCCGTCGCACGAGTGGATTCTAAGTCCGTTTTGCTTTACAAAATCGTAGTCGGAGTGAAAGAGGAACTCCACATATTTGCCTGATTGAGCGAGTTTTGCGCCGTAGTATGCGCCGATGGCTCCCGATCCTATTATTGCGTATTTCATTGTGTATCTGTATTTTGTGGCTATTAGCTGATAAATTACCGACGCAAAGATATAAAAACCCCGCCATTAGCTGAAAAAAAATATAAAAAAAATTGCGGAAATGTTTGTTGAATAGAAAAATATGCTTACCTTTGCAGTCGAAAATTTCATACACAAATTTTTAATCACTTAATTTTATATGTTAAATAATTACGAAGCCGTTTTCATTATGACTCCCGTTTTGTCTGAGCAGCAGATGAAGGAAGCGGTGGATAAGTTCAAAACTGTTCTCACTAACGGCGGAGCAGAGATTGTCCACGAGGAAAATTGGGGTCTTAAGAAGCTTGCTTATCCTGTACAGCACAAGAACACAGGATTCTACCAGCTTTTCCAGTTCAAAGCAGATCCAGCACAGATCGCAAAGTTTGAGACAGAGCTCAAGCGCGACGAGAGAATTCTTCGTTGGCTTACAGTATCTCTCGACAAGTACGCTATGGAGTACGCACAGCGTCGTATTGCCAAGAGAAATGGTCAGGCAGCAGCCGAGGCCGCACAGACAACTTCAAGTGAAACCGTAGAAAATAAGGAGGCTTAATCATGGCAGTAGAACAGGGCGAAATCAGATACTTAACTCCCCCAACAGTTGAGATCAAGAAGAAGAAGTATTGCCGTTTCAAGAAGAACGGTATCAAGTATATCGATTACAAGGATCCTGAGTTCCTCAAGAAGTTCTTGAACGAGCAGGGTAAGATTCTTCCAAGAAGAATCACTGGTACTTCTCTGAAGTTCCAGCGCAAGCTTTCTGTAGCAATCAAGCGTGCACGTCACCTCGCATTGCTCCCATACGTAACCGATTTGTTGAAGTAATAAAAACTATTCAATCCAATGGAAGTAATATTGAAGCAAGATATCGCTAACCTCGGTTCTAAGGATGATATCGTAGCAGTAAAGCCTGGCTACGCTAACAACTACCTTATTCCTCAGGGTTACGCAACAGTCGCTACCGAGTCTGCTAAGAAGGTATTGGCTGAGAACAAGAAGCAGCAGGCTCATAAGGAGGAGAAACTCCGCAAGGACGCTACCGACAAGGCAGCCCTCATCGAGCAGAAGGAAATCAAGATTGGCGCCAAGACAAGCACAACTGGCAAGATTTTCGGTTCTGTAAACACTATCCAGATCGCCGAGGCTCTCTCTAAGAAGGGTATCGAGGTTGATAGAAAGCAGATCACTATCAAGGACGAGGCCAACATTAAGGAAGTTGGTAAGTATCAGGCCGTTATCAAGCTTTACAAGGACATTAAGGCTACTGTAGAGTTTGAGGTTGTAGCTGAGTAATTAGCTTACTTTTAGATTACAATCGAGATTAAATATAAAAACGGGATTCATTCTGAAAAGATTGAGTCCCGTTTTTGGTTTGGATATTTGCTTGATATGATTACTGTTTCTTTCCGAATTTGGCCAGCAATCCTATCACAACCATGGCGCAACCAAGGAAGAGCATGAACTTGCCTTCCCAGTGCATGAAAAAGTGCAATCCAACGAAAACCGCGCCTACCAATATAAGCGTTCCGCCTGGTTTTCTGTTGCTTGGTGTAGCTGATACGTTTGAGCTTCCTGACCTTACATTACTGCCGTATTTCTCTATCATTGCGTCGAAAACTTTCTTGCCGTCCATTACTGAAAGCTCGTAATTGCTGTGCAGTGAGTCGAGAATATAGATCTCGTCGGTATGGTTTTTCTCGTAATACAATTTGCGGGCATACTGAACCGCCTCGCTGTTCATCTCGAGATATTCTGGACTTACCTTGTAGGATTTTCTAACGCCGAACTTGGATTTAACGGCGTCGAGGTAAATCTTGGCCTTCTCAATGTCAATATTTCTTTCTGTCTTCAGCCAGTCCATGATATCGACGTCGGTCTTTCCATCGTCGAAAAGCATTCTCCTAATCTGCTCGGCAAGTGCCTCTGCGTCAGGCTCTGACTCAAAAATCTCGCTGATGGCGCCCTCGTAATATTGGTTGCCCCTCATCACGCTCATATTGCTTGTGGCGGTCATGTCGTTGAGCACCTCAAGCTTAGGCCTCGCCTTCAGGATGCCCCTCATAGCCACCTCCAGCAATTGTGGATCCAAATCTGTATTCATAATATTCTGTTTATTGGTTATTCTGCAATTTTATTAAAAATTTTTCATTGGGCAAAATTATTTTTGATTGTTTGGTGAAAATTGTAGATGGAGAGGGAGAGTTTTTTTGTTTGGATTATTTGAGTTTGTTGAAAAGATTATTATATTTGCGAGACCAAATATTAATATATATGAACATAACTGACGATATGCTTAAGGCTTTCAGTCATTATAATCATAACAGACTGAACGAGAAACTTGCCGATATCCATGATAATTTCGAAGATTATTTTGATGAAGGCGAGGCTTCTCCCATATTGCCTGAAGTTTTCAATAATACTTTCCTTGTGCTCAATCTATGTGATGACAATAGTCTTGCCTCATGGACAGTAGAACCTTTCTCAAATGGAACAATAATGCTCGTTTCCAAAAACAAGGACAGCGTTATAAATATTGGAGTAAGCAAATATTCTTGCAGTATGGAAATCGATGGAAATTCGATTAATCGTAACGCTACTTTGTTTAATGAACAGGAAGTGGCGAGTCTGATATTGAGGTATTATATATGGGGCAATTACAAAATTGAAATTGTTAAGAAGCCGACAACTGCCAAAACAAAATCTAACTCCGTTTACGAATTTAATGTAAGTTCTAAATATGCGACTGTTTGAAGACGTTGAATTTGTAGCTCGTTTGCTTACAAAAAAAGGCCATATCGATGAAAACGGATTGCCCACATTGTCAGCTTTTGAATTGCGACGAGATAATATAACAAAATTACCGAAAGAATCAAGTCTGTCTCTGTTTCAGGATTTTTATAATACTGAATGTCTGACTCTTATCGGAAATTTGTTTCCTAAATTAAGAGTTGCATATTATTGCATTATTAATGTTGGTAAAATTCGCAGTTTCACAAATGAAGACATTTTGTATGATGTTATAGATGACAGAGAATTTCATCACAATTTTCACGCGAGCTTAAAGGTTATTGATAAAAAATCTGTATCAGATTCTTCATTACTTGGTGAGCCGATTAACTATGAAGATATCATAGTTTTAAAGAATTTAGTTAGTTGCGTAACCAAGGAAAATGTTGTTGACATTTTAGCGATGGTGAAAACGAACTGAAATGACCTCGACGGGGGCAAACGTAGCATCTAATACCCCATAGTGCAAAACCGAAACGTAGTTTCAATTTTGCACTATGGGTACCAATTATCTCTTCTTTTGCTCTCCGCCTATAATCATCATCACAAATCCCAATACAAAACAAGCAGTTCCCAAAATGAAAATTGCCATACTTTCCAATCCCATTGAGCCCAATATAAAAAATGGCGCAAGCGTTATAAGAACAAAGGAAATGTTATAGTACATTTTTTGTCTCTTTTTCAATATCTCTTTCTTATCTAAATTATCAATATAATCGAGATTTTGTGACGTTTTAGATTCTGATATCTCAATACAAGCACCGTTTACCTTTCCGCAAACTTTGTCAACCAAATCTTTTGCCTCTTTTAGAGGGAGGTCGAAACGTCCTTGTGTCAATTTCGTGATAAGAAGTCTCTTAGAAACACCGTGCTCAGCAATCTGTTGTTTGATGAAATCCAGAATATCAGGATTTATATTATTGTTTTCTGCCATTTTTTATCGAAATTGTAGAGACGCGGCTGTGCCACGTCTCCAATCCAACAATCGATTTTCCTACCCCAATCTCCCCTTGAAATCATCATACCCGAACCTCTTTATCAATTCCGTCGAATTATCAGAATTCAGAAGCCAGATATCAGGCAAAGGCATTCCGTTGAAGGTGTTGGTTTTTACCATTGTGTAGAGCGCCATGTCCTCGATGATGATTTTGTCACCGATTTTGATGGGGTGGGGGAAGCTGTAATCGCCGATTACGTCGCCTGCGAGACAGGTCATGGATGACAGGCGGTAAACAAATTTTCCGTTTGTGTTGTCCTCGGCCTCGTGGATAGGAGGGAGGTACGGGCCCTCTATCACGTCGGGGAAATGGCAGGCCGCACTGCAATCGAGAATCAGGATCTCCATGCCATTAGTAACCTTGTCCATAACCTCTGTGACCATAACTCCGCTGTTGAGCACCACGCCCTCGCCAGGCTCCAGGTAAACCTCAAGATTGTATTTCTCGCGGATATATCTTACAAGATTTATCAGTTTCTCAACGTCGTAATCCTCGTGCGCTATGTAGTGTCCGCCGCCGAGATTCAGCCATTTCAGCAGATGGAGATACTTTCCGAATTTCTGCTCGAAGGCCTTGAATGTGGATTCCAGATCGTCGAAGCCTTGCTCGCAAAGTGTGTGGAAATGGAAGCCTTGCACATTAGCTGGCAAAACCTCTGGCATCTGCTCGATGGTGATTCCGAGGCGCGAACCCACTGTGCATGGATCGTAGATGGCGTGATTGGCGGGCTGAGTGCTGTGCTGGGGATTCACGCGCAGACCGATGCTCGCCTTCCTGATATTGGGAGAATGGAGGTTGAACTGGTTCCACGAGTTGAAGATTATGTGGTCGCAGATCTCGTCGAGTTCGGGAATGTCGGCCGATTTGAATGCAGGCTCAAAGACGTGGTTTTCCTTGCGGAACTCCTCGTGACCGAGCCTTGCCTCATATATTCCGCTGGCCACGCATCCGTGCAGATACTTGGCTATCAGTGGATAAAGCCTGAATGTGGAGAAACATTTCTGAGCGAGGAGAATCTTGGCGCCACTCTGGTCCTGAATATATTTCAACCGCTCAAGGTTCTTGATAAGCATCGCCTCGTCGATTACAAACGATGGCGTAGGCAGTGATTTCATCACCGCCAATTTATCTTGAGGAATGGGATATTGTTGCATTCTTTGTTGGTTGTTTATGTCTGTAGAGACGGACCGCGGTCCGTCTTTTAAAACATGATTAATAATTTCCTTTTGTCATGTAAAGAAGACGGACCAAGGTCCGTCTCTACGGAACACAAATATGTAAAACAAAAAATTATCCTTCTACCAAAACTGGATTCTCGTCCACCACCCATGGCAATCCCCATTTGTTGAGGCGTTCCATGAATGGGTCGGGGTCGAAGTTCTCGCAGTTGAGCGCGCCCTTCTCGCTCCAGATGCCTGTGGCTATGAGTTCGGCCGCTATCATGGCTGGCACTCCTGTGGTGTAGCTAATGGCCTGAGAGCCAACCTCTTTGTAGCTTTCCTGATGGTCGCAGACGTTGTATATATATAAGGTCTTCTCCTTGCCGTCCTTCACTCCGCGGAATATACAGCCTATGTTGGTCTTGCCAACGGTGCGTGGGCCGAGCGACGATGGGTCGGGCATCAGGGCCTTCAGAAATTGAATAGGAATTATCTCCTGGTCGCCGAATTTCACGGGTGTCGATTTCAGCATTCCCACGTTCTCCAGACATTTCATGTGTGTCAGGTAACTCTGACCGAAAGTCATGTAGAATCTCCATCGCTTAACCTCTGGATAATTCTTCGAGAGGCTCTCAATCTCCTCATGATGAAGCAGATACATGTCCTTTTCGCCCACCTCTGGGAAGTTGTAGACGTGTTTCTCGCTCATTGGCGGTTTCTGAATCCAACGGCCGTTCTCGTAGTAATCGGCCATCGACGAAACCTCGCGGAGATTGATCTCTGTATTGAAGTTGGTGGCAAAAGGATAGCCGTGGTCGCCGCCGTTGCAGTCCAGAATATCCACATAGTCGATACGGTCGAAATAGTGCTTCCTTGCGTAAGCCACGAAAACCGAGGTAACGCCTGGGTCGAATCCCGCGCCAAGCAGTGCCGTCGCGTTAGCCTCCTTAAACTGCTGGTCGAAAGCCCACTGGTCGGCGTAGTCGAAATAGGCTGTGAAACCCTTTTCCCTGCACCTTTTCTCGTACTTGGCGCGCCATACAGGCTCGCTTGTGTCCTCTGGCTCTGCCGATGCCGTGTCAATGTAGTTTACCTTGCATTCCGCGCAGGCATCCATCAGCGTGAGATTGTGGAATGGCATACCCAAGTGCAGAAGCACGTCTGGCTGAAATTTCTTGATAAGCGCCACAACCTCGTCCTTGTTGTTGGCGTCGATCCTTGCTGTAGAGATTTCAGTACTGGTGGTAGGTTGCCACTTTTCCTTCATGGCGTCACACTTCATCAGGGTACGGCTCGCAATGCACAAATGGCTGAACACCTCGCTGTTCTGACAAATTTTGGCGATAGCGACGCTTGCCACGCCACCACAACCTATAACTAATACTTTTTTCTTCAATTTCTGTTTAATTGTTTTATATTGTTAATAAGATTTTTTCGTTTCTGCAAATTTGCCAAAAAAAAATAAGATTGCAAAATTTTTATCGAAATTCTTGCTATAATTGATTTTTTAAATTACATTTGCCTTATCAACGTAAATTTTTATTAACAACAATTAAATCAAATATTATCATGCTAAACGAGAGAAAGGCTAAGTTAATAAGCATTTTTGAGGATACCATGGATTTTATCAGCGAGGAGGAGGACCTCTTCGACAAGGTGGAATTCTCTAAGCGCGAGAGCGAGATGATTCCTGCCGATGAGTATTATGAGCTGATGGCGGCCAATAAGCAGGGCTCTGTATCTGTATCTAAGGACCGTACTTTTGAGTCTGCCATGCGCTATGCCCTCAGCGATGAGTTTTCCGACAAGAAGATTGCTGTGCTCAATTTCGCATCGTCCACCAATCCCGGCGGCGGTGTCGAGGACGGAAGCTCGGCCCAGGAGGAGAGCCTCTGCCGATGCTCTACGTTGTATCCTGTGCTTGCCCAGACACGATTCCGCAACGAGTTTTACGAGCCTCACCGCCGTGCGCGCAATCCGCTCAACAACGACGATATCATCTACTCGCCCGAGATCGTGATCGTGAAGACCGACACCGAATATCCCGAGCGCATGGAGATGGACGACTGGTGCGTGGTGGACGTGATTACCTGCGCCGCGCCAAACCTCCGCAAGCGCATGAACAAATACAGCAACGGCCACGCCGTAAAACAGGTTTCAGTGACTCCCGACGAACTATACGAGCTTCAGTACAACCGCGCCCAGCATATCCTTAACGTGGCCGCCGGCAACGACGTGGAGGTTCTGATATTGGGAGCCTTCGGTTGCGGCGCCTTCGAGAACGACCCCAAAATTGTGGCTCAGGCTTGGAAGGACGCCCTCGACGAATACGCCAAATATTTCGATGTGGTGGAGTTTGCAATCTACACATCGGCCTACGACCAGAAAAACTACAAAGCCTTCACCGAGATTTTCGAGGAGGAGGAGTAAATAATTACGAGTTATGAATTACGAATTACGAATTGCCATCATGATGATTTCAGCAATTGCGTATTCGTAATTCGTAATTCGGATTTCGTAATTAAAACTTATATTATGAACCAGACACAAACCTTTACATTTCAATCGTTGCCCACAAGTGTGGCAGAGCTTCAGGCATTGCCTGAGTATTCTATGGATTCGCCGTTCAAGACCACGGCCCTCGCATTGCTGGCCTTGATGAACTATGAGCAGAACCCAGACGCAACCTGCGCAATGCTCGACGCTCTCCGCGGACCCGACCCTATGTCGATGTATGCCAAGCAGTTTTTGCGCGACCGCCTGAGAGGCAAGCAGTACAAGGTGGCTTCGTTTTTTGCCGGGGCCACGGTAGCTAATGGCTACAAACCTACCGTGCCTTATACTATAAGTGTGAGCGACAATCCATATTCCTATCCTGAGCCTAACTGGGCCACTATGCACGTCCAGAGTTCAGGTGCCGACTCGCCCCGCCCTGTAAAACTCCGCCAGAAGCCTTCCACAGGCCAGTGGTTCATCAACGATATCCAGTGCCTTTCGGATATCAGGATTCCGGCCGAACTGGATCCATGGGCGTAGAGCGCACGAAAAATTAAATCGCCATTAGCTGCACAAAAAAAATACACCAGACAAGATGACCGACAAACAGAAATCTCTGCTCACCGAACTCGCTTACGTGGATTACATTGCGGATATTGTGCCCAAGGGTATCAAGTTCCGCGATCTGAAACCGTATATCGAAAACCAGAAGGACGATAAGCTGATAGACGACCTTATATATTACGGACTCGGCGATTTTGAGGTTTTGGCTGTCGAGAAAAACAATATGAGCTCGTTTGCTATTGTTTTCCGAAACACGATCCTGAATACCGTGGAGATGTCGTTCCGCGGTACCGAATTGAGCTCGTTCAAGGAGTTTGCCAAGGATGCGCTCAGCAATTTGTCGGAGTTTTTGATAGCTAATTCGCCTCAGTCGTTCTGGGCTCAGCTGGTATACAAGAAACACAAGCCAACAGTTTTGTACGGCCATTCGCTGGGTGCCAATCTTGCCGAGCATGTGTTCAAGAGTCATCATGATGAGATTTATAATGTGTTTGTAATCAACCATTATCCCATCGACAAGGACACTCTCGATTATCAGGAGAGGCAGGCTTTCAATTCGCACAAATTCCAGTGCTGCGTGATAGAGGGCGACTATATTTCGCCTCTGCGCGAGGCCATAAGTCCCGTTACTTACGTAAAATATATTGGACACGGAAACACCCACAGCATAGCCAATGCTTGCTACAATTCCGATGGTTCGTTTGTGAAAGTATCTGAGGCTGAGGCCAAAAACCATGAGAATGTGCTGCTGAAATTTGTGAAGGATTTGATGGATAAAAGGAAATATTTCCAGGTGCTGAATCTGATATCAGGCAAGTACAAGGCGCTGAATTATCTGGAGGGTGCGTTCGATGTTTTGAAGCGGCTGACTAATTGACATCAGCTGAAAAAATTATTAAAAAAAGTGAAAATTATTCGCCAATAATTTTGAAATATCGAAAAGTATTTCATAAATTAGCAACCGAATCCCGATGCAGTTCGGCGGTTTTTATTAATCTAAAGGAAACAATTTATAAATCATTTAATTGTAAAATTAAAACAGTTATGGCAGTAGATGCACAGATCCTCGAAAGGGCCAACGAGTGGCTTGGCGCCAATTTTGACGAGGAAACCAAGGCTAAGGTACAGAACCTTATCGCTAATGATGAGAAAGAATTGGTAGAATGTTTCTACAAGAGTCTGGAGTTCGGTACCGGCGGTATGCGCGGTATTATGGGCGTGGGCACCAACCGTATGAATATCTACACCGTAGGTATGGCTACTCAGGGACTCGCCAACTACCTCAACAAGACTTTCGCAGGTCAGGAAATTAAGGTTGCAATAGCTCACGACAGCCGTAACAACAGCAGCCTTTTCGCCAAGACTTGTGCCGATATTTTCTCAGCTAATGGCATCAAGGCTTATCTGTTCGATGCTTTGAGACCTACTCCTGAGCTCTCGTTCGCAGTTCGCGAGCTCGGTTGCAAGAGCGGTGTTATGATTACTGCTTCTCACAATCCCAAGGAGTACAATGGATACAAGGCTTACTGGAGCGATGGTGGTCAGGTAGTGGCTCCTCACGATGTAAATATCGTGGAAGAGGCCGCCAAGGTAAAGGTAGAGGATGGTAAGTTCCAGGGAAATCCTGCTCTCATCGAGATGCT
>JAZUEG010000371.1:0-3917 GCA_045640025.1 Bacteroidales bacterium | reverse complement strand
CGAATATGAGAGAGAATTTTTCGGGATCGTGCTCCAGGAATACCATGTCGCAGCCCAGGTCCTCCAGGCAGAGCGGAGAGTTGGCGCCCGTGAGCATCTCGCGCAATCCCTTGGGACAATGGATATAGAGCGTGCCGCGCTTGCCCAGCATACTGAGCGACGACAGCAGGCCAAACAATCCGTAGAAATGGTCGCCGTGGAGATGCGAGATAAATATGTGATGAAGCGACGAAAACCTCATCTGATACTTGCGCATGAGCATCTGAGTGCCCTCGGCGCAGTCCACAAGGAAAAGATTCCCGTTGTACTCCACCATCTGGGCCGTAGCATTGCGGTATAGTGTGGGGATGGCCGATCCGCATCCCATTATTCGTACTGAAAAAGACATAAACTATAATTTGAATCCGCCACAAATTTACAAATTTTTTTGTTAGCTGATACACTTTCAATGGCGCAAAAACGCTTTTAACAAAAAAAAACACCAACAGCGGACAACAAAATACAATTATAACACGTCTTTTTTATAACTTTGCATCGAGAATCAAAAATCAATCCGGATAGACACATGAAACTCAGAATATTATACAGCATATTATCAATAATACTATTATCTACGTATTATAGCGAGAGCTGCGCCCAGGAGAGTAGCTTTCCATACAGATGCGGATTCAACAACGGACTCGACGGCTGGGAAAACATTTCGCACCAGACCGCCGAATGGACCATAGGCCACGGCAACACAGCGCGCCGCGAGCAGGAATCCGGATTTGTAACAGGCCCCGAGCAGGCTCACGAGGGCAGCGGATACGCATTTGTAAACCTCGTGGACCATCCTGTGCCGGGCAAGGACATCAGCATCGAGAAAACATTTGACTTCTCGGAACTCAAAAACCCGATTTTCTCGATGTATGCCCACAGCTACTGGACCATGGGCAACGGCGCCAGCATCATACTATCGGCCAAGCAGAGCGGACAGCTGAGATACCGCGACCTCGTAACACAGTTTGAGCAGAAGGGCGACGAATGGTACATCCTGAATGCGTGCCTGAGCAACTACGCCGGCATGAACAGCGTCGACATAAAAATCACAATCCGCAACAACGGCAGCAAGTCGCCCAACGTGGCCATCGACGATCTCCTGATAGAGGATTTCCGTGTAAAGGCCGAGGCCACCAACGCAAGCTGCTACAAGGCCATGGACGGCGCCGTAAAGGTTTCGCCCATAGGCGGAGGCCCCATATACAAATACTCCATCGACCACGAGGTTACATACACACAGAGCACCCAGACCGTGTATCAGGAAACCGGACTCAAGGCCGGAGCATATCCCGTGTACATACTGGATGTGATATCAGGCTGCAAGGCATACGACCACAGCGTTCAGGTGATTCAACCGCCCAGAATAGAGGTGGAGACCATTGTATCGGAGCTCACCTGCTACGGCGACAATTCGGGAAAACTCGAGATTAATGCCCACGAGACCGAGATGGGAGCTGATGTGTCGCAGCTGCCTTACGAGTATTCCATCAATGGCGGCATCAGCTATCAGAAATACAACACCTTCACCAAGCTTACCGGCGGCAACTACAATGTATTGGTAAAGAACAGCAAGGGATGCACATCAGAGCCCGAAATAGTAAGCATCGGCGAAAACGTATTGCTCGAAATAGCTAAGGTAACCACCACAGACATAGAGCGTTGCAAGGGCGACGCCACCGGCGGAATATACATATCGGCCAATTTCAACAACAACGGTCCGCTCGATTATTCGGTGGACGGCGGAGCAACATACCACAACGGCAACAACAATTTCTCGAAACTCACCGCCGGCGAATACGACATCGTGGTAAAGGACCGCAACAACTGCAAGGTATGGCTCGATTCCACGGTAGTAATCCGCGAGCCTGAGGAACTCAGCATCAACGAGATAAAGACCTTCAACGTAGACGGATGCACGGGCGACAAGAACGGAGCCATCCAAATCTATCTCCAGGGCGGACAGACACCTTACCGGTATTCCATCAACAACGGCATAAGTTTCGAGACCTCCAACAGGTTCAACGGCCTGGCCGCCGGCAAATACCGCATCCACACCATCGATTCGGCAGGATGCAGAACCGACATCCAGGAAGTTACCATCAGCGAGCCGGAGCCTCTCCAGATAAGCAACGTGGAAATAAGCGACGTAAAAGGCTGCTACGGCGATGCCAGCGGATCCATCAAGATACTGGCCCGCGGTGGCACGGGCACACTCCGGTACGAGGTAAACGCCAAGCTCGACAAGCTGCAGACAGATAATGAGTTCAGGCAGCTGATAGCGGGTCAGTATCTGCCCTACGTGGTAGACGACAAGAATTGCCAGGCCATCCACGGAGTAGTAACCATCACCGAACCGAGCAAGTTTTCGATGGCCAGCGCCACCAAGTTTGACGGCGACATCCGCTGCCATGGCGACAAGAAAGGCCTCATCTACGCCCTGGCCAACGGCGGAACACTGCCATACTTCTATTCGATAGACTCATACGCAAGTTCCATAACCACGCCCACACTCGAGAGCTGCACATTCAGCGACCTCGGGGCCGGCAGCTACACCCTGAAGGCCAAGGACGCCCGCGGATGCACCGCCGTAGATACCACTCTCACCATAGAAGAGCCCGACGAGCTGAAAATCAGCAACATCAGCATCGTCGATGTAAACTGCTACGGCGAAAAAAGCGGCAAGGCCACCATCACCGCCATTGGCGGAGTAGGCGGATATTCATACGGAGTAAGCCGAAACCAGGAGCTCACTTTCACATACCAGATATCCAACGTGATAGAAAACCTGAAAGCCGAGACATACGATTTCGCCGTAAAAGACGCCCACGGATGCCTCGCCTACACCTACGAGAAAACCGTTACCCAGCCCGAGGAGCTTGAGTTCCTCACCATCAACACATACCCAGTAAAGGGATGCTACGGCGACAGCACCGGAAGTATCATATTAGCCGGCAAGGGCGGAGTAGAGCCATACCAGTTCTCGATAGACGGCGGCGCCACATACCAGAGCGATGTAATGTTTACCGGACTGGGCGGAGGCAACAACTATGTGCCGGCCCTCATGGACAGCCACGGCTGTTTCGTAATAGGCACCAGCGAGGTAATCAAACAGCCCAACGAGCTGCGCATCAGCAACATCAACTTCCACGAGGTGGAAGGCTGCAACGGCAGCAACGCCGGATGGATCACCTTTGAGGCCGACGGCGGAACAGGCGAGCTCACCTACATGGCCAACACATTAGCCAACCGCACCGGAAAATTCCTGAACCTCTACGCCGGCACATACAACCTCGTGGTATACGACGAGCGCGGATGCAACGTAAAACATCCCGGCATAAGAATCACCGAGCCGGACGAAATCGTAATAGATTCCACCGAAATCACCCACGAGAAATGCTACGGCGACCACATAGGCGCCTACATAATCCACGCATCAGGCGGACGCGAATACCAGAACAACTTCCCATACATGTTTTTCCTGGACGACTCGCGCAACCCCACCAACTACGACGGAAGGTTTGAGCTCCTGGCCGCCGGCAACTACCATTACCGCCTGGAGGACAAATACGGATGCTCGGTATCGGGAAGGTTCACCATCACACAGCCTGATGAGTTCAGCATCTCCAGCCTCGATACGGCAAACATCAACACCTGCCACGGCCACAAGACCGGCTACATCAAGATCCACACATCGGGCGGAGTAGAGCCAATCACATACACCGCCGGAGGCATAGCTTTTTCAGCTAATAGCGAAAACGGTGAGTTCGCCAATCTGGCAGCCAGCCAGTACGAGCTGATAGCCACCGACGCCAACGGATGCAAGGCCGAGGCATACACCACACTCGAGGAGCCGAGTCTCGTACAGTTCAACGCCACAC
>JAZUEG010000370.1:0-1688 GCA_045640025.1 Bacteroidales bacterium | reverse complement strand
CCCCACTCAGAGTTGCCGCTTGGCTGGTTGTCGTAGCGGATGGCACCATACTCCTTGTATCCGGCACCGCCGCGCTCTGCGTCATTGCAGAGAATGAGCGCGAAGTTCTTATAAGTATTAGGTGCGTTGGGATTGATGTTGAGGTTGAATATTGCTGTCCACTTCTCACCATCAGGAATTACATAGTATTTAGAGAACTGATTCCACCAGCCTGAAGAGAAGTCTGTAGCTCCAAAGCTGTAAACATCCTCTATCAATCCATCGTAGAGATCATCTCCGGTGGCGGGTTTATTGGCAGCCTGAGCCGCTGCGATAGAGTCGATTCTCTGCTGCAGGTCATCCGGTGCGCCGGCGTTGTAGATCTCGCCTTCGTAACAACTTACCATGCCTGTTGCCGCGAAACCTAATGTTGCAAGGCCCAGCAACGCTTTGTTCAAAAATTGTTTCATAACTTAATTGCTTTTAATAATATTACTTGATTTTGTCTTTATTAGCA
Organism: Bacteroidales bacterium; assembly: GCA_045640025.1. Taxonomy (GTDB): domain Bacteria; phylum Bacteroidota; class Bacteroidia; order Bacteroidales; family UBA3824; genus UBA3824. The sequence continues at coordinate 1,192 of JAZUEG010000370.1, read as the reverse complement.
ACCGCTAAGGTAAAGAAATTGTTAATAACACGGGTGGACAAATTGTTTTTCGTGGTGGATTTTTGTGTTTTTTAGCGGTGGATTTTTGTGTTTTTGCCATTTGTTTTATTGTCCACCCTGTAGGTAATTGTTTGTGTATCAGCTAATAGCAAAAACAAGACACCCGACACATCTGTTTTCAGGTGCATCGGGTGCCGTTTTATAGAGTTGTTTTGTCAGCTAATGGCGTGATATTACTCTACGCTCTTGCCGTGCTCGAGTTGGATTGTGAGAGTAGTGATATCAGCTACCTCGGCTGGTCCAAAGTACTGGATTGGGCCTGGGTAAACGTAAGCTGTCTCGATAGCCCACTCCTCTCTCTTAGAGCAGAAGTACTGGAATGGAGCGCCGTCCAGCTTTACGAGAGCCTTCTGGATTACAGGCTTCATCTTGCCATTGCGCTTCTCCATGTTCATCATGGCTGTGATAGGAATACCACCGGCGAGCCACTTGTCGGCAGGCTCGGTTGTGTTGCGTACAGATGACATGTAACCGGTCTTGCCAGATGCGATAAGCAAAGCGGCTACGCGGCCCAGTGAGTAGCAGTAGTCAGCATCAAAGTTAGAAGGAGCTGCGCAGCGGCCCTCGTAACCGAAGAAGTGGTGCTGAGTAGCAAACTTGCCGTTGAACTTGCCTTCCTTCTTCCAGGCTGCGAGCTTCTTTGCAACCATCTCGGCCAGGAGCTGCTCGGTCTCGATGAGAGAAACCTGAACATTGCCGTGAGGGTCACGCTCGAGAGCGAGCTGAGTAGAAACTGAGGCTGGGAGGCTCTTGAAGAGAGCGGCGTTCTCGGCTGAAAGCTTGCTAACCACGTAGTTGATCTTCTCATCAGCTGCGATGGTGTCAAACTCGGCCTGGTTGGCTGCGAGCATGTCGTTGAGCTCGGCGATAAGCTTCTTGATAGCTGGGATAAACTCGATCAAGCCCTCTGGTACGAGTACTGTACCGAAGTTCAAGCCCTTGTCGGCACGGGCCTTTACAGCATTGGCGATGTATGTAACAACGTCGTCAAGTGTCTGGTTCTTAGCCTCTACCTCCTCACCGATGAGGGTGATGTTAGGATGTGTCTGCAGTGCGCACTCAAGTGTGACATGTGATGCAGAACGGCCCATGAGCTTAACGAAGTGCCAGTACTTGCGGGCACTATTACAGT
>JAZUEG010000369.1:0-30612 GCA_045640025.1 Bacteroidales bacterium | reverse complement strand
CAACCACATGAACTCTAAGCTCACAGCTATCGTTGCCTACAACCAGGCTCTCGATGCTCAGGTTGCCAAGAATGTTGCTATGCAGGTAGCCGCTATGGCTCCAGTAGCTGTTGACAAGGACGGCATCCCAGCCGAGACCATCCAGAAGGAGATGGAGGTTGCCAAGGAGAAGACCATTCAGGAGCAGATCCAGAAGAAGGTAGAGGCTGCCCTCAAGAAGGAAGGCATCAACCCAGCTCACGTAGATTCTGACGACCACATCGCTTCCAACACTGCCAAGGGTTGGATTACTGCTGAGCAGGGCGAGCTCGCCAAGAAGATCAAGGCTGAGGTTGCAGCTAATACAGTAGTACCTGAGAACATGGTACAGAACATTGCCCAGGGCCGTATCAACAAGTTCTATGAGGAGTACACACTCTTGAACCAGAAGTACGAGCAGGACAACAAGCTCACTATTCGTCAGTACCTCGATCAGGCTGCCAAGGGTCTTACAGTTGTAGACTTCAAGCGTTGCGCTCTCGGTGACTAATTTTCTGATAATTCAGTAAATTAAAATATATAAGGGATGCATTCTTTTCATTTGGAATGCATCCTTTTTTTATTTCCCCTGACACATATACTGCCTATTGTTTAACATAAATTAACATTCCTTTTTTGTCCAATTCGTAGTTATTTTGTTGCTTTGGGGAATTATAATTTATTACTAATATAAAACCATTAAAATGAAAGGAAAAAACATCTTAAGAATTGGAGCCCTTCTGTTGGTTTGCGGTCTCTGGCTCGCATCCTGCAAGAAGGAGAGTGGCGACGATCCTACTCCGGAGCCAAATCCTAACGAGAAGCCTACGCCAACTCCCGACCCCAATAAAGGACAGGATCCTAATGATCCCAACAATGGACAGGACCCTGGAGACAACGACAATCCAAACAATCCTGTTGTAGACCCCGACAAACCAAACACTGATCCAGTCAATCCTGATAATCCTGTTGTAGACCCCAACATTCCAGTAGATCCCGACAATCCATCCGGACCATCAACCGATCCGTCTGATCCCGATAATCCGTCCGGACCATCAACTGATCCGGTTACTCCATCCGATCCGTTGGATCCAGGAACTGATCCTGTAAATCCACCTGACCCGTCCGATCAGCCAGCTCCTGTTGAGCCTGTAGATCCAGTTGATCCAACTCCAGTGGACCCACCAGCTCCGGGTGAGCCAGAGCAGCCAGCTGATGTGTACTTCAAGGTTTCATACGATGCAAATGGTGGCAGCATAGTTCCAGCGCCCGAGGATATCAAGAAAGACGAGTCGATTGCGGTAGCTTCTGCCATTAGCCGCGATAAGTATGAGTTCAAAGGCTGGAAATGCAGCGATGGCAAGACTTATGCCGGCGGTGAGTCGGTTGTTGTAAGCAGCGACCTTACTTTCACTGCTGTATGGGAGACCATTGTTCAGAAATACTCTGTCAGGTACGATGCCAATGGAGGTAAGGGTTCTGTGCCATCAGCTCAGAAAATCAATGAGAATGAGTCGATATCATTGTATAATGGTTCTTCGCTCACGATGACCGATCATCTTTTTGACGGCTGGCAGGGCAGCGATGGCAAAACATATCAGGCTGGCGACAATTTCACTGTAACAGGAGATATAACTTTCACCGCAGTCTGGAAGGAGAATTTCTCGCTTGCTTTCAACGGCAATGGTTACAATGGAACAATGCCTAAGGCTGTTAAGTTCGAGAACGGCAAGGCCGCAATACCATCGGCATCGTTTTCAAGAGAGGGTTTCGAGTTTCTTGGATGGAGCCTCGACCGTGATGCCAGGGTAGCAGATTACACAGCGGGCGATGCCATAACAAGCAACAACGGCTCTGTCACAGTATTTGCTGTGTGGAAGGCAGAGAAGTTCACTTATACTTTCTGCTGGAATTTTACAAATACTAAGAGTAGAAAGACTTTGGATTTCTCCGGCAAGGATATACAGAATGGCAAGGCTACTTTTGCCAATGTCAATTACACAAATCTGCCTGAAGGACACGTATTCGTTGGCTGGAAATGCGACGACAGCAGCAGGATTTACTCCGAGAAGGATTTGTTTGATGTATTGGCCAACAGAACATTCTATCCTGTGTCGGCTCCCAAGGCCGAGGCAAACCAGATGGAGTCTTGGATCATAAATAAGTATTAACCTTATTATTCTAATACAAATTATGAAATTTAGTTTATCGCAATATGCATTGTTGCTCGCCGCAACTCTTGGTGTGGCTTCGTGTGGCAACGACGATGATAATTATATAGAAATACAGAGCGTTGCAGCTGATGGCGAACTTGTTTCCATGACCTTCGGTGTCGAGATGGAGGGCCATACTCAGCTTTCGAAGGCTTCTCTCGACATCAATGCCACCAATCAGACTACTTTCGCATTCACTCAGAATGATTCTCTGTCGGTATTTGGAGCAGGTCAAAACAAGTATTTTTCTTATCTTGGCCGCATCGATGGATATGCCACTTTCCAGGGCGATGTAAAAGTGGACGATACATTCTATGCCTTGTTCCCATATCAGCCGGGCGCTACAATTCAGGGAAATGTTATCAAGGCTGAGATTCCTGAGGTTCAGAATCTTGTGGCTGGCAATTATTCAAGTCACATTCTCAGCGTGGGCGCCGTAAAGGGCGTAGGCGGCAAATTCACTCTCAAGAATGCCTGTGCTTTGATTTGGCTTGATGTGGATTTTTCCGACAAGCCTTTCAAGTCTGTCAAGATCGAGTCAAACCAGCAGATAGCCGGTGTTGTCACTATCCAAGTAAATCCCGATGGAGTTCCCGGAATATACGGTGGCGGATCGCAGACAATTACAGCTAATAATCCAGAGAGCGGTCTCATCGCCGTTATTCCTCATGATGCGGCTGATATCTCAGTAACTTTTGAGCGCATGGACGGAACCTCTTTCGTCAAGGAATACAAGAACGTATCTCTCAGACGTTCCGAGATTGCATTCCTTTCCGCAGCTGATGGCCACATGGCCAACTTCAATACTGCTGTAGCCGGCAAGGCTATGCCTTCCATCTCCGTTCACGACAATACAGTATTCGAGCTTCCAGAGATTGGCGATATCACAAATAGCAATCTTCACTTCCTGGGCTGGAAAGCTAATGGAAAGGTATATGCTCCACACGACAAAATCAATATCGGCACAGAAGATTGGAATTTTGTGGCACAGTGGGGTGATGATCTTATGGTATCTTTCAATAATCCATATTCTGATACACAGATTGTTAAGTACGTCAAGATTGGCGAGTCTGTAGTATTGCCGGAGGCTCCGCAGGTGGAGGGCTATGTCTTCTCGTCATGGCTCGGCCCCCAGGGCATTGAATACAAGCCGGGCGCATCCATTGCTCCTTCTACATCAAGCATAGTGGTATCAGCTGCTTATGTACCTATCAGATACACAATTTCTTGTACTGTAGAGGATGGCAAGTTCAACAATGGTCAGGACAATAGAATTGATTACTGCAACTATGGAAACAAATTCGATATTGTTTCTGTTTTCAATTATCCTACCAAACCTGGATACGCTTTTGGTGGCTATTATCTGGCAGAGGATGTTCTGTTTGAAAACAAGATTTCCGTAATTGAGAATCCAACAGCTGATGTAGAGCTCAAGGTCCGTTGGTACAAGGAGTTCACTATCACATATCAGTATTCTGATGGCACTCCTGTTCTCAACTCGTTCGGCGATCCAATGGTAACCGTATTCACAGATCTCTCTTACATTATCGACATAGAGAATCCCGAGATCGACGGTCTAAATGGAGAGGGCTACGCCTGGCTGGATCAGAACGGTAAAGAATGGGAAAAGGGTGACAAGATTCTTCCAAGCGTGCTCGACAAGCTTGAGAATATGGTCTTGGTGCTTCAGGAGTTCTAATCTCCCCATATAATTCCCCCTGATAAAATCAAACCGCATGACCGGGATTAATGATTCCAGTCATGCGGTTTCTCTTTACTCTCTACTCTTTAAACTCTCTCCTCTCTCCTCTTTCCACTTTTAACTCTTTCCTCTTATATCCCCAGCTCCGCCTTTATCCTGCCTACTATCTCGGCATTGCCGGTGTGCTTTATTGGGTTGTCGGAGAGCTTCACGACCTCGGTCCACTGGCCGTTGGTGAGTACGTGGCTCAGTTTTATCACCATGTTGAGCGGTTTTACGCCCACATCGTTGGTGAAGTTGGTGCCGATGCCGAAACTCATGCCTATCTTGCCATTGCAGAACTCCGCAATCTTTTCCACAAGCTCGGGATTAAGTGCGTCGCTGAAAACGATGGTCTTGCTCAGAGGATTGATTCTGAGGCTCTTGTAGTGGTTGATGGTTTTCTGGGCGAAATCTATAGGATCGCCGCTGTCGTGGCGCACTCCGTCGAAGAGCTTGGCAAAAAGAGTATCGAAATCGCGGAAGAATACCTCCGTAGTGTATGTGTCGGAGAGAGCGATACCCAGGTCGCCGCGGTATACATTCACCCAGTTGTCGAGGGCGGCGCGGTTGGCATACTTCACACCGAACTGGGCCGCGTGATACATAAACCACTCGTGGGCGTGGGTGCCTATGGGCGTGTTGTTGTATTTCATGGCCAGGTATACATTGCTGGTGCCCACATAAGTATCTGGCGCATAGCGGTTCAGGATATTCACCACATTGTCGTGGTTCTGGTAGGAGTAGCGGCGCCTGGTGCCGAACTCAGCCACCTTCACCCCCAGCTCGCGGTATCTCTCGGCCTTGGCTATTGTATTGTTATCAGCTGATATCATGTCCTTTATCACCTGACCTGTCATCTGGAAATATAGCTCGCTGATAATTGCCATCAGCGGCACTTCCCACAATATGGTGCGGTACCAGTAGCCCTCTATCTCTATAGCGAGCTTGCCATCCTTCTGGCTCACCTTCACCTCGTTGGGGTCAAACCTGTATCCGGCCAGAAAATCGAGATATGACGGCGGCAGATAGTAGCATCTCTTTTTCATGAACTCGTATTCCTCGGCCGTAAGGCGCAGAGTCCTCATAGATTCTATTTCCTCACGGAGCTGATTGCAGAAGCCCTCGGGAAAAAGCTCCGGCCCGCGGTTGATGAACTTGTATCTCACCTTGCTGAGCGGAAACTTGTTGATCACCGCATTCTGCATCGTAAACTTGTAGAGGTCGTTGTCGGTAATGTGCTGTATAATCATATCCTTAAAAGTTTTATATTAGTTTGTGTTAAAATTACGCAACAAAGAAACGAATTATTTTTCAAACTACCAAATTATTTTTGCAAAAAATTGCACGAAGGCAAAAAAAATCGTAGCTTTGTATTTGAAAACTAACAGAAAAATCATATAGACATGAAAAAAATAATCTACAGCGCCGCATTGCTGCTTGCATTGCAGGGCTGCTCGAATCCTGAGCCCAGTGCAGCTGATGTCGATAAATTTCTCACCGACCTATCCCAGGTGCATCTGTGCGACTTCAAGGGGCCTAATCCCGACGATGACATGAAGGCAGATTTCGCAGTAAAGAGGCTTCTCATCGACGATCCACAGGCTTTCGAGAAAAAAGGCAACAACCTCGTGGTGGACGCCGAAAAGGTGCACGCCATGGCCACCAAGTATTTCGACTACCCCATCAGCGAAGACCAGTCGTCGAGCGACGTGGATTTCACCAAAGACGGCAAATACATGATAATGCCCATGCAGGACAATGAGTTCTCGTTCTCGAAGGCTCAGCTGAAGGCCAAGGACAAATCTGGCGACACACTTCTATATAATGTGGATGTATACAGCTGCCAGTCGGGATGGAAGGGCAATGTAGCATCCTCGCCCGACCTATGGCCCTCGCAGGACGCCGACAACGTGCCTTACAAGTTCAAGACAGTGCGCGCCGTGCTGCTGCGCAAGGGCGACGGCCTCAGGGTGATATCCTACATGGTGCAGCAGTAGGTCACTGTATCAGCTGATGGCATTATATCTCCAGCACCAGACCGTCGTAGGCCAGGTGGATATTCCCGGGAGTGGAATCCTCGGTCTCGGCGTGGCCCAGCGAGTGTCCTATATGAGTAAGGTAGGCCCATTCGGGATTTATCCGCATTACGGTATCCACGGCCTCCTCCAGTGAGAAGTGCGAGTGGTGTTTCCTGGGGCTCAGCGCGTTTATCACCATGTATCTGCTGCCCAGGATCTTCCGCATCGATTCCCCGGGTATCACATTGGCATCGGTGATGTATGTGAAATCGCCTATCCTGTAGGCCGTTACCTCCATGTCGGCGTGCATCACCCTTATGGGCGTGATGCTGATATCGCCTATGCTGAAATCGCCGTCGCCTATCTCGTGGAGCTCTATGTCGGGCACTCCGGGATATTTGGGCTCGGCAAAACAGTAGGCATAATCGCGCCTGATGGCCTGGCACGACAAGGCCGATCCGTATATAGGAATGGCCGCCTGCTGCTGATAGCAGAAGGGGCGTATGTCGTCGAGGCCGGCCAGGTGGTCGCGGTGCGGATGAGTGATGAGCACCGCGTCTATCCTCGTTACGCCGTTGCTCAGGCACTGGGTCCTGAAATCGGGGCCCGTGTCTATTATGATGTGCTTGCCCCCGGTCTCCAGCATTACGGAGCTTCTGCTGCGCTTGTCCCTCGGGTCGGCCGACTTGCACACATCGCACCCGCAGCCTATTATAGGAACACCTAATGAGGTGCCCGTACCCATAAATGTGATTCTCACGATGAATGTTTTGGTGTGTTGGGAAAATATTTTAGCTGATACAAAAATAATAATTTTCGCATTGGCAGATCAGCCTTTGCGGAGTTTTTTCGAAAAAAATATTCACTAAAACAAAATAATATCCTGCTTATTTTGAAAGTTTGGATTGTTATTTGTTTTGATAATTACAGATAGCAATGGCATCATTGGAAAACATAACCGCCAATATAGAGGAAAACCGCCCAAAGGTTTACAAGAAAGACTATTCGTTTTACAACATAGCCTTCATCTCCACGCTGGCCAGGGTGTCGGAATCGGAAGGCTGCTCCTGCAGCAGGTGCAGAGCTAATACAGAACATCTCGAAATCCTGTCGCAGACATATCCCGAGCTCATAGCATCGGGCGCGCCGGGCAAACGCCAGCTGGAAAACGAGATGGATTCCATTACCGACCATCTGTGCCGGGAGCACGGATACTCGCGCCGATACTGGTACAAGTCGCTCTATTCGCTCTACGGATTTGGCGCCGGGCTCATAATAGGGCTATTAGCTGCCATGATGGCACCGGCGGGCAGCGGAAAACTGGCTTTTCTGATACCGATGCTGGTGATAATGACAGGCGCATACATCTATGGCGCACGGCGCGACCATCAGCAGGAGAAAAACAAGAAAATTCTCTAATTCCTTGGCGTTGTCATTATTTGTTGCTAAATTTGCGTATTGTAAATAATAATAAAAATAAATACTAATTCATATTATGATGAAAAAAAAGACAGTTAATTATCTGGCAGTGATGCTTGCTACAGCATTTTTGGCAAGCGGCTGTAACGGCCTCAAGCAGATGGCTCAGAACGCTCATCTCATTCAGGGCGAGATTACTCCTAACCCATTGGAGATGCACGCTGGCAGGGTGCCAGTATCAGTTACTGTAACATTCCCAGCTAAATATTTCGACAAGAGCGCTTACGTTCTTGTAACTCCTACCCTCAAGTCTGACCTCTCTCAGGACGAGATCAAGATGAAACCCGCTACTCTCCAGGGCTCATCTGTAAAGGACAACAATCCTATCATAGACTACAAGGCAGGCGGCACATACGTATACAAGGATACTCTCGATTACAACGAGCCTTACCGCAAGTCTGACCTCATGCTCAACATCAAGGCCACCAAGAACCTTACCCAGGCGGCCGAGGAGCTCGTTCAGGTAAAGATAGCTGATGGCATCAATGTGACACCTCTTCTCGTGGAGGAGGGCCTCAAGGTCGACAACGGCACAATGGGCACCGGCACAGGCGTAAGGGGTTCTGCAATGGCTATCGAGAGCAAGATTGCCAAGCCTACACAGAGCATCACCACCAAGGACCTCACAATGTACTACAAGCTTCAGCAGGGCACTCTCGACAGCAAGGAGCTCAAGAAGGGCGACGTGAAGGCATTCATGGAGATGCTGGCCGAGGCAGCTGATGACGTTAATACACAGATTAAGTCTATCGAGGTGGCATCATACGCCTCGCCTGATGGTCCTGAGGCTATGAACCAGAAGCTCGTAGACCAGCGCGGCAAGTCGGGCGAGAAGTTCACCAAGGATCAGGTAAAGAAGATTGAGGGCGCAGGCGATGTTATCTCTCGTCAGACCACTCAGGCCGAGGACTGGGAAGGCTTCAAGAAGAGCATCGAGGCTTCCAACATCAAGGACAAGGACCTCATTCTTCGTGTGCTCTCTATGTACTCAGATCCTACCACACGTGAGCGCGAGATCAAGAACATAGCCGCCGCTTACACATCGCTCAAGTCGTCGGTGCTTCCACAGCTCCGCCGTTCCGAGATCAAGGCTACTCTCCAGACCAAGGAGAAGAGCGACTCTGAACTCGCCGACCTCGCCAAGACCAACTTCGACGAGCTTACACAGGACGAGGCTCTCTACGCTTCTACCATGCCATCGCTCGACAATGCCGGCAAGATCGACCTCCTCAAGAAGTATACCGCCAAGTATCCTAACGACTGGAGAGGCTTCAACAACCTCGGTGTGGCTTACATCAAGAACAACCAGATACCAGAGGCTGAGGCTCAGTTCAACAAGGCCAAGGCTATCGACTCCAAGCAGCCTGCTACATACAACAACCTCGGCGTTTGCGACCTCGCCAATGGCAATGTGCAGAAGGCCAAGGAAGACCTCGCAAAGGCCAAGAACATTGGATGCGATGAGGCCGGATACAATCTCGGTATCATGAATATCCGCGATGGCGAATACGACAAGGCCGTTGCCAACTTCGGCGGCAAGCCTTCGTTCAACAAGGCCCTCGCCCAGATTCTCGCCAAGAATCCTAACGACGCCGAGCGCACTCTCAATGCCCTCAATTCTACAGATCCTCTCTGCTACTATCTGAGAGCCATTATCGGTGCTCGCAACAACGACGGCGATGTAGCCCTCAACAACCTCAAGGCCGCTATCGACAAGGATTCAAAGCTCAAGTCTTACGCCAAGTTTGATGTTGAGTTTGTAAGATACTTCGAGGATCCTACATTCCTCAAGATTGTGGACTAAAAATTGATTTATCAGTCAGCTTTATCAGCTGAGATATACGTAAAAAGCCGGGAAAATGCAAAATTTTTCCCGGCTTTTTTGTCTAAATAGTTTTTCTATGCTATTTTTGCACACAAAATGCTTTTTATATTATGACAAAGAAACTATATATAGCCCTGGCATCAGCTGCCATGCTCTCCTCGTGCCATCCCGGCCGAGTGTACAATGAGGTATACTCACTGTCGCCAGATATGGTTTGGGATATGAACAATATCCTGGATTTTGATGTGGAGGTGGCCGATTCGTCGCAGCTTTACGATATCAAGGTGGACCTCAGGACAGTGGATTATTACCCTACCAACAATATGTGGCTATTCGTAAAGACGATGTCGCCATCGGGATCTCAGCGCATAGATACCATGGAGTGCATCCTGCGCGACGACAAGGGATTCTCCACATCCGGAAATATGAGTTTCGGCGAGCTGGAGGATTACGAGTTCACATTCGCCGAGGCAGTCAAGTTTCATGAGCAGGGCGTATTCAAGATACAGCTCCAGCATGGAATGCGCATCGAGCAGCTCCCTTTCGTAAACGAGGTGGGCCTTTCGGTATACAAGCATGAGTAATTTTTTTTCATAAAATACCAAAACAGGAAATGTCAAAAAACAAATTGGAGAAGTTCGCTCAGATGGCTACATTCAAGAACGTGGTGCAGCCGGAGGAACTCATGGTTAAGGATTTTGAATACAAGGGAAAGTGGAGCAAGGATTTCTTCCACAATGCCAACGGCATAACTCTGGAGCTCGGCTGCGGCAAGGGCGAGTATACGGTGGCCCTAGGCGCGATACAGCCATACATGAATTTTATAGGCGTGGATATCAAGGGCGCACGTATTTGGAACGGCGCCAAGAAGGCTCTCGACAATAATATCGTGAACGCCGGATTCCTGCGCACCAGGATCGACATGATCGATAATTTCTTTGCTCCCGGCGAGGTAGACGAGGTGTGGATTACATTCCCGGATCCTCAGCCCAAGAAACAGAACAAGCGCCTTACATCGGCCCATTTCCTGAATCTATACCGCAGATTCCTGAAGGACGGCGCCATCGTAAACCTGAAGACCGACAGCCGCTTGCTACACTATTATACATTGGAGCTCCTTAGAGCTAATGGCATTGTACCTCTCGTGGCCACCGACGATCTCTACAATTCCGACTGTCTGGATAGCATACTCTGCATCAAGACTTTCTACGAGCGCAGTTTCCTGGAGCAGGGCAAAAAAATAACTTACCTTAAATTTATAATGGACATCGACAAGGAGATTGTCGAGATCCCCAAGTTCGAATTCGAAGAGTAATACATGGCATCTTTCATACATACGGTCTGGCAGAAGACCTCCAAGATACTCAACAAGATAAATGTGGTCGTTACAGTGATACTGGCAGCGGCTACACTTACTGCGTATCTTGCCGTGTTGGTAAACCCAGAGACAACTCCGCTGCCTGCTATGGCCGGCATGGCGTTTCCGTATATATTGATAGTAGATGTGATATATGTGCTGATGCTGATATTCGCCAAGAAGCTGTCGGCGCTCGTGATGCTCGCCGTGCTGGCGCTGGGATACAGGTGCATAGATGCAACGGTTCAGCTCAATCCCCTGCATTACATAGAGGATTTCGACGAGGACGATTCCACATTCAGCATCATGTCGTTTAATGTGCGCCTGCTCGACCGCTACAACTGGATAAAAGGCAAGAACGACACGAGAACCAAGATTTTCGAATTTCTCCGCTACGAGAGCCCCGATGTGGTATGTTTCCAGGAGTTCTACAACAACAGCAAGGATTCCATCACCAACGAGATGATAATACAGGAGCTGCTGGGCACCAAGTACATAGTGCGCGACTACAATCCCGACGACAAGGCCCACTCCACCAACAAGGGATACAGGATTTTCTCCAAGTATCCGCTCAGCAAGGTGACTCCCATATTCGACCAGACCGACAACCTTATAGGCATATACGCCGATGCGCAGATTATGGACCGCAAGGTGAGAATCCTGAACTTCCACCTGAAATCCATCAAGCTCGGCTACGACGACTACGACTTCATCGATCAGATCGACCAGAAAAACAACAAGGAGCAGGTGTCGGGTGTGCGCAATATATACAACAAGCTCACCAAGGCATATTCCATACGCACACGCCAGGCCGACGTTATCAGCAAGATTGTGTCCGAGTCGCCGTATGCCGTGGTATTGTGCGCCGACTTCAACGAGCCGCCTGTATCATACTGCTACCGCAAAATCCGGGGTCAGAATCTCGTGGACGCATTCTGCGAGAGCGGCACGGGATGGGGAGGCACCATCAGAGTCAAGTTCCTGAGCTTCCGTATCGACTACATCATGCATTCGCCGGTGCTGCAGTCCACCGGATTCAAGACCTACAGGGAGAACCTCTCCGATCATTTCGCCATTAGCTGCAAGATAAAAATCTAATAATATGATAATTACTGCTGTCATTATATTGCTGATATTGCTGTATTGCCATCTGGTGATGGGATGCGTGGACAGCTTCCGCACATTTACATCGGATGAGTATATGCTGGGCGGTGCAGCTGATGGCGCACTTCCTGCTGCCGACATCGTTGTGGCGGCCAAAAACGAGCAGGACAATATTCCCGGGCTGGCCCGCTCCATCAACGGGCAGACTCATCCCGGATGCCGTCTGATATTTGTGGACGACCACTCCACCGACTCCACTCTCCAGGAGGCGCGCCGCAGTTTTCCCGAGCCTCACACAGTAATGCAGAGCTCCGGCCACGGCAAGAAAGACGCACTGCGCGAGGGAATCCTCCAGAGCCGTGCCGAATACATCCTGAGCACCGATGCCGACTGTTTCCCGCAGCCTGAATGGGCCGGGCTGATGGTGCGCGCCGCACAGCTCCGCAACGCCGACATGGTGATGGCCCCGGTGATAATAGAGCCCATCGACAGCGGAAATATGTTTCACAGGCTTCAGATGGTGGAGTCGTTTGCCATGATCACCATTACCGGCGGCACATGCCTCGACGGCAGGCCCGTGATGTGCAATGGTGGCAATATCGGCTACCGCGCCGATTTTCTGAAGGGCAACACCGACGGCCTGAACACCAAATACGCATCGGGCGACGATATGTTTATGATGGAGACCGCCCAAAGGCAGAAACGCAGGTTTGCCTACGTGCGCCATCCCGGTGCCGTAATCCGCACCAAGGGCGTGGCCACATGGAAGGCCCTGCTCAATCAGCGTGCGCGCTGGGTGAGCAAGACCGGCGGATACACATCCAAGTTTATCCTCTTTTTCGCCTTCGCCATCCTCATGGGAAATCTGGCCGCCATAGCATCATTGGTGTTTTCTTCATGTCAGCTAATGGCGTGGTGGATTACAGGCCTCCTCTGGCTGCTGAAGGGCGCTGTCGACGCGGCCTCGGCATTGGTGCCGGCATCGTTCTACAATGAGAAACTCAGGTTCTGGGATGTGGTGGTGCTGGAGATCTGCTACCCCTTCTATGTGGTTGCGAGCGTGGTTTCGGCACTCACAAGAGGGTTCAAGTGGAAATAATCGCCATTAGCTGAAAAAAAAATAAAAAATATTTGCTAAAATGTATTGCGGCGCTCAAAAATTATTTGTACCTTTGCGCCCGATCACACAATAAATTAAACATTTTAAAATTACAAATTATGTATTTGGACGCTGAAAAGAAATTAGAGATTTTCGGAAACTACGGAAAGTCTAATAAAGACACCGGTTCTGTTGAAAGCCAGGTTGCCTTATTTTCCTACCGTATTCAGCATTTGACAGAGCACCTCAAGAAGAACATCCATGACTTCGGTACAAAGAGGGCTTTGACTGGTTTGGTAGGTAAGAGACGCTCACTCCTTGATTACCTCAAGAAGAGAGACATCGAAAGATATAGAGCACTCATCAAGAAATTAGGCTTGAGAAAGTAATCCAAAGGACTCTAAAAGACACTAAGGAAGGGGCTATATGTTTTACTGTGGCCTTTTCCTTTTTGTTTATTTACCCAAACGAAGTTTTCAGGTTTTTATCCTATACCTAATATCGTTATCAGAATGAACGTAATTACAAGAGAAATTGACCTTGGCGATGGACGCAAAGTTACCGTAGAGACCGGTAAGCTCGCCAAGCAGGCCGATGGTTCGGTAATTGTCCGCCAGGGCAACACCGTATTGCTGGCCACCGTTTGCTCTTCGAAGGAGAGCAACCCAGAGGCTGACTTCATGCCTCTTACAGTAGAATATCAGGAGAAATACTATTCCAACGGCCGTTTCCCAGGCGGCTTCCTCAAGAGAGAGGGTAAGGCCTCTGACTATGAGATCCTTACCGCGCGTCTTATCGACCGTGCCCTCCGTCCATTGTTCCCAAAGGACTACCACGCAGATACTTTTGTAAATGTATACCTCCTTTCTGCCGACAAGGAGACCATGCCGGATGCATACGCAGGATTTGCCGCATCGTGCGCTCTCAGCGTTTCTGATGTGCCTATCGAGATGCCTATCGCTGAGGTTCGCGTGGCCAGGGTAGACGGCAAGCTCATGATAAACCCAACATTCGAGCAGAACGAGCGCGCTGATATCGAGCTCGTGGTTGGCGCCACATACGACAACATCCTCATGGTGGAGGGCGAGATGAACGAGGTTTCGGAGGCAGAGATGCTCGAGGCCATCAAGTTTGCCCACGACGCCATAAAGCCTATGTGCAAGCTCCAGATGGAGATGGCCGAGGAGAAGGGCGTTGTAAAGCGCGAGTACGAGCCTGAGATCTCTGATCCAGAGCTTCAGGAGCGCATCCACAATGAGCTCTACCAGAAGATTTACGATGCAGCCCGTCAGGGTCTTCCTAAGCATGAGAGAGCCGACGCGTTCGCAAAGATTGAGGAGGATTTCACAGCTTCTCTCGGTCTTACAGAGGAGGAGCTCGAGGAGAAGAAACTCCTTATTGGCCGCTACTTCCACGATGAGCTCCGCACAGCTGTTCGCCGTCTGATTCTCGATGAGGGCGTTCGTCTCGACCAGCGCAAGACCAACGAGATCCGTCCTATCTGGTGCGAGGCCGATGTATTGCCTTCGGTTCACGGTTCGGCAGTATTTACCCGTGGCGAGACTCAGTCGCTCGCTACCTGTACTCTGGGTACCAAGCTCGACGAGCAGATTATTGACAATGTATTGGAGCAGGGCCGCAACAACTTCCTCCTCCACTACAACTTCCCACCATTCGCTACAGGCGAGGCCCGTCCAGTACGTGGCGTATCGCGCCGCGAGGTAGGTCACGGTAATTTGGCTCACCGCGCCCTCAAGAAGGTGCTCCCTTCTATCGAGGACAATCCATATACAATCCGCGTGGTATCTGATATCCTTGAGTCAAACGGCTCATCTTCAATGGCTTCGGTATGTGGTGGCTGTCTGGCCCTCATGGATGCCGGCGTAAAGATCAAGAAGCCTGTATCAGGTATCGCTATGGGTCTTATCACTGATGGCAAGGATGGCAAGTGGGCCGTTCTCTCCGACATTCTCGGCGACGAGGACCACCTCGGTGATATGGACTTCAAGGTTTGCGGTACTCCCGACGGTATCACAGCATGTCAGATGGATATCAAGGTAGACGGTCTTTCATACGAGATTCTCGCCAAGGCTCTCCAGCAGGCCAAGGAAGGCCGTGCCCACATCCTCGGCATCATGCTCCAGACCATCGACAAGCCTCGCGAGGACTACAAGCCATTTGTACCACGCATGATGAAGTTCACCATTGCCAAGGATTACATCGGTGCCGTTATCGGACCCGGCGGAAAGATTATCCAGGATATCCAGGCTACTACCAATACTGTTGTTACTATCGACGAGACCGACGGCGTAGGCGTAGTTTCTATCTCGGCTGTCAACAAGGACGATATGGATGCAGCTTACGAGCGCATCAAGGGTATTGTGGCCGAGCCTGAGATCAATGAGGTATACAAGGGCAAGGTAAAGTCTGTGGTAGAGTTCGGCGCATTCGTTGAGATTCTCCCAGGCAAGGAAGGCCTTCTCCACGTATCGGAGATGGATTGGAAGCGCATCGAGGATCCACACGACTTCATCAAGGAAGGCGACGAGATCGAGGTGAAGCTCATCGACATCGACAAGAAGAACAATAAGCTGAAGCTCAGCCGCAAGGTTCTGGTTCCCAAGCCAGAGGGCTATGTAGAGCCTGCACCACGCGGTCCACGTCCAGATGGTCCACGTGGCCCTCGTCAGGGTGGCAACGGTTTCCGTCCAAACGGCGGCGACCGTGGCCCAAGAAACGGCGGCAATGGTTTCCGTCCTCACAACCGTGGCAACAACGGCGACGGCAATGCCCAGTAATCAGTAATGTATTAGCTGAAATATAAAAATCTCACCCATGACAAATCAAAATTTTGTCATGGGTGATTTTTTTTATTATCTTTGCTCCATGTTGCGAAAAATCATTGTCATATTATTGTTTCTGATGTCGGCATCCGCCTACGCACAGACTGGAGGGGACAATCGCCTCGACAGCCTGATATCGGTGTATCATGGGCTTGATGATGGCGATACCAGCAAATTGTCGGTATGCAACAGGATATGCCGTATGTATGATAATGTGGATTCTCTGATAATATGGACCGACAGATTGTTGGTATTGGCTGAGCGCAATAAGGATTATCCCAAGGTATGTGCCGCGTACAGATGGAAGGGGTGGTCTTATTATTACATTGATGAGTATACCAAATCGTTCGATAATTACTACCTGTGCCTTAATCTTGCAAGGGAACATAATCTCCAGCACATCAAGGGCTCGTGTTTCAGGTCGTTGATAGAGGTGTATAGGTGTGTCTCGGATTTCAAGGAGGCTGAGATTTGTGCCGATTCGGCATTGTCGATATTCCGGGAGCTGCAGGATTCGGTGGCTATGGGCAGATGCCTTATCAATCTGGCGAATGTTTATCTGGATCAGATGATTTTCGATTTGGCTGAGGAGAGAATGAGAGAATGCATCAAGATAGATTCGGCTAATGATAATATTACTTATCTTGTTTCTGATTATCTGAAGATTATAGAAGCCAAGCTCTTGGAATGTGATATTTCTTTCAGTAACTTTGATGTAAGTCTCGTTTGGGAAGTCAAGGATTATTGCAAGAATCTGATGGTTATCGATTTCAAGGATAGAACAAACAGGTATCTGGCTTATTCTTTTTGGGCTCGCACCTTATATTATGAGAACCGTTACTATGATTACAAGGGCGAGCGGAGAGCCATGTTGCTGGATAGTATGTATGCATTCTGCTGCGAGGAGCAGTCCATTGCCGACAAGCTATCATCGGCAGAGGCCGAGTTTTCGGTTGCCATAGACTGGGCCAATTATTATATTGCCAGCCGAAAATTCGACAGGGCAAAGATTATTCTTGATTCGCTGAGTGGGGCAGATGTGGAAGATTTTAATTCCTATCTGCCTATCGCATACCGTGATTATTATTTTGCCGTAGGAGACTACAAGGCTTCTATTGAGTATATCAACAAATTGTTTGATGAAAAAATAGAGTATTGCTCGCCGGCCAATGCCGTAAAGTATACCAGGAGCATAGAGAAGGAGCGTTACGACAATATCCAGAAGGAGCGCGACATCAGGGAGCGCACCCGGAGTATTGTTATTGTATCGGCGTTTGCTTTCATATTGTTGGTGCTGCTATTTGTGGCCCATGCGCTGTATACCAAGCGGCGGAGCATGAGCAAGCTGAATGCTAAAAACCGCCAGATTACCGATTCGATACATTACGCATCGATCATCCAGAAGGCGGCCATGCCCAAGGACGACCAGCTGAAGGAGCTTTTGCACGATTATTTCATCATCTACCGTCCGCTGCACATTGTGGCCGGCGATTTCTACTGGGCCAGCCGTGTGGGCAAGTACCGCATAATTGTATGCGCCGACTGCACGGGCCACGGTGTGCCGGGCGCTTTTGTAAGTATGCTCGGCATCAGCCTGCTCAACGAGGTATCTTCCAGCATATCAGCTAATGGCAATGCTTCTGTGCTGCTAAACATACTGCGCGCCAAGCTGATGCACGCCCTGGGGCAGAGCAAGAAGAAGTATGACCACGGAGCTGTATACGCCATGGACGGCATGGACCTGGCGATGGTGATTATGGAGGACGGCAGCAATGTTGTACAGTATGCCGGTGCCTACCGTCCGCTGTGGATATGGCGAGGCGGCAGTCTATTGCAGCTGAAACCTGACAAGATGCCGATTGGAATATATCTGGGCCCCGAGAGGAATTTCACCAACCACGAGATAGAGGTACAGCCGGGCGATGTGCTTTATATGTTCAGCGACGGCATTCCCGATCAGTTTGGCTATACCAACAGCGACCACACCGAGTGCCGGCATTTCTCCTCCAAGAGGCTCGCCAGGCTTGTGGAGGATATCGGCTACAAGCCTCTTGGTGAGCAGAAACGCATCATAGAGGAGGCCGTGGATAATTGGAAAAACGGTTATCAGCAGCTGGATGATAATATTATGATGGGAATAAGGATATAAAGGAAATGCACGGATTCCGTTTTCTGCCGACGGAGTCCGTGCATTTTTTTTCGCCATTAGCTGCCCAAAATATAAAAATGGACTAATCTTTCTCCTTCTCCTTGAAGAAGTTGGGGGCTACGGTTTTCTTGATGAAGTGGGTGAAGTATCTGGCCATGTCGGCGTCGAACTTGGCGTTTGGGTGCCAGTCGGCTCCGTACTGGCTGTCGTTTTCCAGCTCCTGGAAGTCGAATCGGAACACTCTGCTGTCCTGTCCGGCCATCATGGCGTTCATCGTGTTGGTGATGGCGGTGATGAGTTCTCCCGACTGCTCGTAGTGGAGCATCGGCGAGTTCAGGAGCACTATCTTGGCGCTGGGATAGTGCGAGCGGATGTTCTTGATGAATCCGGCGTATGCCACGCGGAATTTCTCCTTGTTGTAGTTGTGCTCGCTGAGGTCGTTGGTGCCCAGGCCCACTACCACTACGTCGGGCTTCCAGGTCGAGAAGTCCCATGGTGTGTTGTTGTCGTTGATGAGTGCGTTCTCGTATACTCTGGGCATTGGCCACTCGCTGCCGGTGATGGTGTCGCCGTAGTTCTTGTATATGCCGATGCCTGATCTGGCTACCACCATTGATATTGCGTTTAGGTTCTTGATGGTGAGTCCGGCGAATGATTTGGCGAAGTTGCTGGTGGAATCGGCGAAGTGGTCTTCCTTGCATGATGCCTCGTTGCCGTATCCGCAGGTTATCGAGTTGCCTATGAATTCTATCTTGAGGCGTTTCTTGGTGTTGGGTTTCAGGATTTTGGCGTTGCTGTCGGAGAGCTTGAATCCGTGGAACTCGGGGTATCTGCCGTATTCCTCGGTTACGAGCATGAGCTTGATGGTGTGCTCGCCCTGAGCCAGGCCATTAGCTATGCCGAACTCCATTATGCCGTCGGGCTGGTTGTGGGTGCTGAATTTCTTGAATCCGCCTCCGTCGATGCTTACGGCGTAGTATCCGGCGTTGGATTTCAGCTGTGCCGATACGTCGCCCTTGCCGCTGAAGTGTATCGTGAATGCCGTGCCGGGGTAGCAGTAGTGCCTTGTGTCGTTTTTGAGCAGGGTGCGGCCCTCGGTGAGGATGTTGGCATTGGATGGGGACACGTTTACCTGTGCCCACGATGCTCCGAATGTAATGGACATGGCCATGCCCAGCATTATTTTTAGTGCTTTGTTCATCTATGTTGTCTGTTTTTTATTCTTGTTGGTTGCTTGGTATCAATACTTTGGGTATTTCCCACTGGCCTTTGTAGTCGGCCTCGTTGATGGGCTGGCCTTGTGAGTCCAGGAATTTGTGGTTCTTTTTCCTCAGCTTGCGGCACTGCCCGCTCTGTATTGCCTCTTTTACGAGGGCTATTATCTCGGTGGTGTCGGCATCGGGATGGTCGGCGCCTATGCGAGCCCCTATGTTGTTGTTGTAGAGGTCCATCTCGCTCACCATCTTGTCTTGCATGAGTCCGCCGTTGCGGTCGGGGTTGTTTTCGAATTCGGCTCTGTTGCCGTCTTCGTGTGCCTTGCCGAGCGACAGGGCTTTGCTGAACCCGATTTTCTGTGCTGTGAGGGCCATCCAGAGAGTGTGCTTGAAGGCGTCGGCCATTCCTCCCGAGAGGTCGCCGTCGAGGTCGCTGTCGTTTTTGTGGTCTGTGGCCAGCTGACGCGCGGTGGTGGCCAGCTCGTGGGTGCGGAATGCCGCTATCGGATGCCGGCGCACCCATTTCTGCTCGGCCAGGCTCAGCTTGTTGTATGAATCCAGAAACTGTGCGTATGCCTCGGTGCGTGTGGCTATGATTACGGCGGTGGTTATCAGCGCAAATAGGATGATGCTACTGGCTATCGTCTTTTTCATCCAAGGCTTCATCTTTTCTGGATTGGGGTTTGTCTACTATCACCACAAATTCGCCTTTGGGCGGTTTGGCCTCGAATGCCGCCATCAGCTCGTCGGCTGTGCCCCGCAGGGTCTGTTCGTGGAGCTTGGATATCTCTCTGGATACGGATATTCTGCGGTCGGCGCCGAAGTATTGTTTCAGCTCGCCCAGGAGCTTGGTGATGCGGTACGGCGATTCGTAGAATATTGTGGTGAGGCCCAGGGCGCTGAGCTCGGTGAGTTTTTTCTGTCGGCCTTTTTTCTGTGGCAGAAATCCGGCGAAGACAAAACTCTCGCATCCGAAGCCTGAATCCACGAGGGCCGGCACAAATGCCGTGGGGCCGGGCAGACATTCCACTTCCACGCCCAGCTGCACGCAGGCTCTCACCAGCATGAATCCGGGGTCTGATATGGCGGGAGTGCCGGCGTCGGATATCAGGGCGATGTCCTCGCCGCCGAGTATCCTCTGGGCGTATACCTCGCATGTCTGGTGCTCGTTGAACTTGTGGTGGCTCGCGGTGCGTGTGTTGATGTTGAAGTGCTTGAGCAGGCCTGCGCTTGTGCGGGTGTCCTCGCACAGGATGAGGCTTGCCTCGCTTAGAACCTTGATGGCTCTGTATGTCATGTCTTCGAGGTTGCCCACCGGAGTGGGGACTACGTAGAGTTTTGCCATTTGCTGTCGGATTTGGTTTTTGTTACTTGTTGGTGGCGGTTTTCTCCACCATTACTTTCTTCTCGTTGTACTTGAAGTAGTAGTTGTATTTTTTCTTCTTGCCTACTATAAAGGTGTATTTCTCGCCGTTGCCCATTGTAACGGCCTCGGCCCACTGGAATGGGTAGTCGACTCCGTACTTCTTGCTGAATGCCTCGAGGATCTCTCTGTCCACGTCGTCTTTGGCTATCTTGGTGGATGTCCATACCAGGGTGCCGGCGTCGGTGTATCGGCTCATCTTGTTTTCGTATTCGGCGGTGTATGTGTCGCCTGCCTTGTACCAGGCGGCCTTCTTGCATGCGGCCTTGGATGCGTCGAGTGTGTACTGCACTTGTACTGCCTGTGGTACTTTCTTCAGTTTTACTACTTCCTGTGCGCTGGCCAGCTGACAGCTGAGCATGATAGCGGCGGCTATTACTAAAATTCTTCTCATGTTTGTAATTTGTTAAATTGGGTTATAAATTTGGCGTAAAGTTACATTTTTTTTGCCATTAATGTGTTATACTGAAAATTGTTTTTTATTTTTGCCGAAAGTTTTTTGCAAGAATTGTTATATCACTAATAAAAATAAATAGAAATGAAAAGATTATTCGTTTTGGCGGCCCTTGTGGCTCCCATGTTCATCACATCATGCAACAACACTGAGTTGCAGAGACTTCAGCAGGAGAACGACTCGCTCAGGAGCGTGGCTATTACCGGTGGTGTAAAGATCGATGATTATTTCGCCGCTTTCAATTCCATCCAGGAAAACCTCAACAGCATCAAGGAGAAGGAGCAGATAATCTCGCTCCGCACCGGCAACGGCGAGGTGGACGGACGTGCCGCCGACCAGATAAACGACGATATTGCGGCTATCTACGAGCTCATGAGCAAGAACAAGCAGACTATCAAGGACCTCAATACCAAGCTCAATCAGAGCGGACTCAAGAACAAGGAGATGGCCAAGACCATTCAGCTCCTCACCGAGCAGATGGAGTCTAAGGACAAGGAGGTTTCGGAGCTGAAGACACAGTTGGAGCGCATGCACGTAATAGTGGACGACCTCGACGCCAAGGTTGCCGCCCTCGATTCTACTCTTACCGAGGCCCAGCAGGTGAATGAGGAGCAGAATGAGCTGATATCATCGCAGGATGCGGCCCTCAATACTGTATATTATGTATTGGGCAGCAAGAAGGAGCTCATCAGCCACGGCGTGGTGAGCAAGGACGGCATGTTCAAGGGCTTGAAGATTGGCGACTCGTTCGACAAGAACTATTTCACTCAGGTGGACCTCAGGTCGCTCAGCTCTATCAACCTCAATGTAAAGAAGGCTACACTTCTCTCGTCTCATCCTACCAGCTCTTACAAGCTCGTGGAGCGCGGCAATATGATAGAGAAGATCGAGATTACCGATCCGGTGGCTTTCTGGGAGCGCAGCAAGTTCCTCGTTGTAGTTACCGATTAGTTTGGACTATCAGCTGATACAATATTCCTGTATTAGCTGATACAATATAAAAAAAGCTGACTGCAATCCTGATGGGTTGTGGTCAGCTTTTTTTTGTTACCAGACGAGCTCCCTGGCACCCTCGCGGATGACCTCGATGTCGTCGCCGGTGCACCTGATTACGGCGGTTGGGTTGTTGTTGCCGTAGCCTCCGTCTATCACGAGGTCCACCTGGTTCTGGTATCTCTCCCAGATGAGCTCGGGGTCGGTGGTGTATTCCAGCACCTCGTCCTCGTCGATGATGGATGTGGTGAGCAGCGGATGGCCGAGGTTTTCCACTATCATATCCAGGATGTTGGAATCCGGGATGCGGAGGCCCACCTCCTTGCGCGAGTTGTCGAACATCCGCGGGATTTTCTTGCTGGCCGGCAGGATGAATGTGAACGGCCCCGGGGTGTTCTTCTTGAGGATCTTGAACACTCTGGTATCGAGGGGCATAGTGTATTCGGCTATGTCCTGCAGCGAGCGGCAGATGAATGAGAATCTCGCTTTGTCGAGCCTGATATGCTTGAATCTTGCGAGGCGCTCCAATGCTTTTTTGCTGTGCATGCTGCATCCTAATGCGTATACGCTGTCGGTGGGGTATATGATTACTCCATCCTGCCTGAGAACCTCCACGGCCTGAAGTATCTGCCTGAGCTGCGGAGTTTCTGGATGAATTTTCAATAATGTACTCATAGTGTGTAAGTTTTTAGGCTGCAAATTTAAAAAAAAATACGTTATGCTGTATTTTTTTTGGTTTATATGAATTATTTGTATTAACTTTGCAAAAATTTTATATGGAAAAAATGACTTTACTGAAACGATTATTTCTTTTGGCTGTCCTGATATTAGGAGTTGGATGCTCGGCACCCAAGAAAATCTCTTATTTCCAGGATCTTGATGAGGGTACACAGATCACTCTGCCTGCTGATGCCGAGCTGAGGCTAACTAAGGGCGACAAATTGTCGATTGTAGTGCATTCGCGCCGTCCCGAGCTGGCATCGCAGTTCAATCTTTCCGTTTCGTCTCAGCGTATCGGTTTCACATCGTTAAACAATGGAAGTTATCTTATGTCGTCGTACATAGTAGCTGATGACGGTACATTGGATTTTCCTGGTGTGGGAACCCTCAGTGTGGAGGGCCTTACACGCGCTGAGGTAGTCAGCCTGGTGAAAGCTTCCCTGAAGGAGAAGGATTATTTCATTGATGACGAGGATTTTATAGTGACAGTAGAATTCGATAATATGTTTTTCTCCATTCTTGGCGAGGTGGCAAGGCCAAACCGCTATGCCATTACCAAGGACAAGCTTAATATATTTGAGGCTCTCGGTATGGCCGGCGATATGTCTATCCAGGGCCAGCGCACCAATGTGAAGCTTATCCGCGAGGAGGGCAACACCAGGAAGGTGTATATGCTGGATTTCACCGACGGCAACAGCGTTATGACATCTCCGGCGTATTATATCAAGCAGGGCGATGTGATATATGTGGAGGCCAACAACTACCGTAAGCGCCAGGCTACTGTAAACGGCAACAATGTAAGGTCGGGCTCATTCTGGATCTCTATTACATCGGTGCTCACTTCTGTTATATTAATGATTATGAAGTTTTAATTTATCATAAACTATATAGTATATGTCTATTGAACAGCAAACACAGCAGCCTCAGCCACAGCAGCAGAATGTTGTTGCTACTGAAGCCGATTCGGTAAACGAGCTCAATATCCTGGACCTCTTCTACTCGTGCCTGTCACGCTGGTGGTGGTTCCTGATTTCTGGTTTTGTATGCATGTCGCTCGCGGTTTTCTATCTTCTGTCTACTCAGAAAATATATACCCGTGAGGCTCAGATACAGATCAAGCAGGACAAGAAGGGCGCATCGATTGACGGTATGGACGAGTTTGCCAATCTCGGTCTATTCAATTCCAAGTCAAGTGTTAATGATGAGCTGATAGCCATTCAGTCGCCATACCTCCTCACCGAGGTAATCAAGCGTCTCGAGATAGATTACAATTATCAGAAGGAAGGTACATTCCGCAACACCGTATTATATGGGTCTACAAATCCTATCCGTGCCGAGATTATTAATGTGTCGGATATGTTTGCCGCCGCATTCGAGATGGAGCTTGGCACCGACGGCAGATTCAAGATGCAGAAGTTCAAGTGCAATATCGAGGACTTTGAGGATAACGGCCAGATAGTGGAGGGCATTGTGGGCGCTCCTGTGGAGACTCCAGTGGGCACTATACTTATTACCAAGACCAGCTACTGGGACGAGCTGATGACAGATCCTATCAAGGTGCATATAGGCCATTCTTCGATACTGGATGCTGTGGTGGGTATTCAGAAGACCAAAATCGGCGTAGACCTCAAGGACAAGAATGCGTCGGTTATCAACCTCACATACAAGGACCAGAATATTCAGCGTGCCGAGGATTTCATCAATACCCTGATAGCCGTGTACAACGAGCGCTGGGTGGAGGACAAGAATCAGCTCGCCATCAGCACTTCCAAGTTCATATCTGAGCGTCTGGTAGTGATAGAGCAGGAGCTCGGCAAGGTGGACAACGACATTTCTTCTTACAAGAGCGACAACCTGATTCCAGACATCAAGGCCGCTACCAATATGTATATGATGCAGGCCAACGAGCTCAATACTCAGATCAATGAGTTTGAGGTTCAGCTCTACATGGCCAAGCAGATTAAGCAGGTGGTGAGCGACACAGCTAATAAGTATCAGCTGCTCCCATCATACACTACCGGCGCCAACAACAACGCCGAGCACCAGCAGATAGCCGAATACAACAAGAAGGTATTGGAGCTCAACAACCTCCTGTCTGCCACATCGAGCAAGAACCCTATGGTGAGGGATCTGGAGCATGCGCTCAATGAGATGAGAAAGAACATCAGCGTATCGATGGACAATCAGATAAAGTACATCAACGCACAGATAGCATCGCTTAAGGGCACTCTCGGACAGAGCCTCTCGCACATTGCCAAGAATCCTGACCAGGCCAAGTACCTGCTCTCTGTGGAGCGTCAGCAGAAGATCAAGGAGGCCCTCTACCTCTACCTCCTTCAGAAACGTGAGGAGAACGAGCTTTCGCAGGCTTTCACAGCATACAATACACGTCTCATCTGTCCTCCTTTCGGATCTATGAGACCTACATCTCCAAGCTCCGTAAAGGTGCTCGGTATTGGTTTCCTTATTGCGCTCATTATTCCTCTCGGTATTATCTATCTCATCGAGGTTAATGATACACGAGTACACGGCCGCAAGGATCTCGATATTCTCAAGATGCCGTTTATCGGCGAGGTTCCTTACCGCAAGGCCAACAATACCAAGAAGATTCTCGGTCTGTTTGAGGTAAAGAAGAAGACGGAAGATACTGCTGTGCGTCCTATCCTCGTAAAGCCCAAGAAACAGAACACCATCAACGAGGCATTCCGTGTGTTGCGAAGCAACTTCGAGTTTATGAACAGTGCTCCGGGCTCCAAGGTTGTTTTGGTGACATCTATGCTTGCCGGCAGCGGAAAGTCATTTATTTCCGGTAACCTCGCGGCATCTTTCGCCATCAAGGACAAGAAGGTTGTTGTACTCGACCTCGACCTCCGCAAGGGTTCGTTCAGCGCCCTGGTAGGTAGTCCAGAGCATGGTATATCCACATACCTGGCCGGATACGATGAAGACTGGCACGATATTATATGCCATCACACATACGAGCATGTAGCCCGCGACAAGTCGCGTACCAAGGTTCAGATGGATAATCTCGACATCTTGCCTTCAGGCACACTGCCTCCAAACCCAGCCGAGCTTCTGTATTCCGAAAGATTCGCCAATATGGTGGAGGAGCTCAAGAAGGAATATGACTACATATTCTTCGACTGTCCTCCTATGGAGATTGTGGCCGATACATCTATCGTGGCACACTACGCAACAGCGTCGATTTTCGTTATCAGAACAGGTCTTCTTGAGAGAGAGATGCTTCCTGTGGTAGACCGCTATTACATTGAGAACAAGCTTCCTAATGTGGGCGTAGTGCTCAATGGAGGCGAGATTTCCAAGTATGGCCGTTACTCTAAGTATGGCTACGGCTATGGCTACGGTTATGGTTATGGCTACGGATACGGCTACGGCCGCAAGGATAGCAATGGCTATCACAAGGACGATGACGACGACGAATAGTTTTTTCAGAAAGACATATTTTATTAAATAAAATCTATCAGCCAGATGAAACAGTATCTTGATTTGCTCCAGACTATCCTGGACAAGGGTATAAAGAAAGGTGACCGTACCGGCACAGGTACAATAAGTTATTTCGGATACCAGATGCGTTTCAATCTGGCTGATGGCTTTCCATTGCTCACCACCAAGAAGATGCACCTGAAATCGATCATTCACGAGCTGCTCTGGTTCCTGAATGGCGATACCAATGTGAAGTATCTTCAGGACAACGGTGTCCGCATCTGGAACGAGTGGGCCGATGAGAACGGCGACCTCGGTCCCGTTTACGGATATCAGTGGCGCCATTGGAAGACTCCCGACGGCCGCGAGGTTGACCAGATCTGCAATCTTGTAGAGCAGCTAATGAAGAATCCAGACTCTCGCCGTCATATAGTGAGCGCATGGAACGTGGCCGATGTGGACAATATGGCCTTGCCTCCATGTCATACAATGTTTCAGTTTTATGTAGCTGATGGCAAGTTGTCCTGTCAGCTCTATCAGCGCAGTGGCGACAGTTTCCTTGGCATACCTTTTAATATTGCATCATACGCATTGCTTACCATGATGGTGGCGCAGGTTTGTGGCTATCAGCTGGGTGACTTTGTTCATACCATCGGCGACGCGCATATCTATCTCAATCACCTCGACCAGGTGAAACTTCAGCTCTCGCGTACTCCATACCATCTGCCCAAGATGAGAATAAATCCTGATGTCAAGGACATCTTCTCGTTCAAGTACGAGGATTTCCAGCTGGAGGATTATGAGTGCCATCCTACCATCAAGGGTGTGATAAGTGTGTAGGTTAGAAAATTCAAGGTTCGTTGATTAATTAACTTAAAACTTTTGTAATATGACTACAATAGCAAATCCGCCCAGTTATGATGTTGTCCGTGCAATGGTGCTCAATTTGACTAAAGACGACAGAGAAAGACTTCGCCGTGAAATATATGACGAGTCCGAAGATGATTTCCATCCCTGCAATGAACCTGAGTTTCCTTTCTTTGGGCCTAAGACTTGGGAAGAAGCAATGGAAAGACTTGAGAGGGCTGAGCAAGACTACCGTGACGGTAAGTGTAAGCCTATTGAACAGTTTTTTAAAGAGATGGAGGAGAAATACCCATGGCTTTCAGATTAATTTATTCCGATTCATTCTATTCGGCCTTTAATGAAATGGCTGTATGTGGACATGGCTTTTATTCTCAAAAATCTTTGAGAGCATTAATGAATACTATAAAGTCGACGACTATTGCTTTGGCTAATAACCCATTTATGTATCAGCGAGAGTTGTCTCTTGAAGACAGGTCTTATGGATATAGGAGGGTCGTGATTAAGCCGTATTTCAAGTTGCTATATTTTGTGGATGGACAGAATGTGGTTGTTGACGAAATTTGGGACACCCGTCGTAATCCAGATACTTTGAAGTCAAGGATAAAGAATTAGCAAAATTACCTCCTGTTTATCTCGTCCCTGATTTTGGTGGCCTGCTCGTAGTCCTCGCGTTTGATGGCGCGGCGGAGCATGGTTTTCAGCTCCGATAATGTCATGGAGCTGAGCGGCAATACGGCCAATACTCTTTTCTCATTGAGGTCGCAGTCGTTGCCGGCCTCACGCATCACTTCCTCAGTTGTATAGATTGGACATTTTGATTTCAGCGCCATGGCCACGGCATCTGATGTGCGCGCGTCGATGGCGGTCTTGTATGGATGGGTCTTGCTCTCGCACATTACCTTGCTGTGGAAGATTCCGCTCTCTATCTTGTAGATCTCCACTTCCAAAACCTTGATATTGAATTCCTTTGTTAGCTGGCTAACAAAATCATAGACCAACGGACGGGCGGTGCTCATTCCCTGAATCTGAATGGCTATGGCCTGGGCCTCGGCTATGCCTATGGTGATGCACAGACGGCGGCTGCCATCCACCTCCTGAAGAATCAGGCTGTAGGCGTTTGGATTGTTGAGCTGCGGCGTTACGGCCGTGATGGTGAGCGGTATTCTATGCATGATTTTGAGGGCTGAAATATTTTTAGCAAAAATAGTAAAAAAAATGAGAAAGTATTTGCAAATAACAAGAAAAACTAATAATTTTGCAACCGAATAAAAATATACTAATCTTTAGCAGGGTAACTAAGAGATCGTTCCCATATTGGGATACACCACCTTGTCTAAATTAACACAATTATACAAAATGTACGCAATTGTAGAAATCGCAGGTCAACAGTTCAAAGTTGAGAAAGACAGAAAGGTTTATGTTCACCGTTTGCACTCAGACGAGGGCAGCAGCGTTAACTTCGACAATGTATTGCTCGTAGACAACGAGGGTGATGTAAAGGTAGGCGCTCCTAAGGTAGATGGCGCTTCGGTATCTGCTAAGATCCTCAAGCACTTGAAGGACGACAAGGTTATCGTTTTCAAGAAGAAGAGAAGAAAGGGATACGCCGTTAAGAGAGGTCACCGTCAGTACCTCACACAGATTCTCATCGAGGGTATCAACCTCTAATCTATCAACTGAGAATCAGGTGTTTTATTTATTTGTTTAATTAATTCTTTTTTTAAAGAGCAAAAATCTTAGAAGAAAATGGCACACAAAAAAGGAGTCGGCAGTTCACGTAACGGCCGCGAGTCACATAGCAAGAGATTAGGCGTTAAGAAGTTTGGTGGCGAGACTGTAATCGCCGGCAATATCATCGTTCGTCAGAGAGGTACCGTTCACAACCCAGGCGCTAATGTAGGCATGGGTAAGGACCACACTCTGTTCGCATTGGTTGACGGTAAGGTAGAGTTCAAGATCAAGGGTAAGGACAAGAGCTACGTTAACGTTGTTCCTGCCGAGGCCAAGGAAGCGTAACCTTCCGTTACTTTTTTAACAAGACTTTTTACACTCCCAAGTTGGCTCAATGAGATTTCATTCCGGCTTGGGAGTTTGTTTTTTATACATAACTAACCAAAATTACTAAGAAAATGCTTTTAGTAAAAACTATAGTTGAGAATCCTGAGTTCGTGATCGAGCGTCTCGCTCTCAAGAACCGCGACGCCAAGGAGTCTGTATATAAGATCATCGACCTCGACAAGCAGAAGCGTGAGATTCAGAAGCAGCTCGAGGATGCCAAGGCTGAGGCCAATGGTCTCGCCAAGAAGATCGGTGAGTGTTTCAAGGCCGGCAAGCCACAGGAGGCTGAGGCCGCAAAGCAGAGATCTACCGAGCTCAAGGGCATCGTTAAGGAGATGGAGGACAAGTTCCAGGCTGTTGACAAGGAGCTTTACGATACTCTCGTTCTTCTCCCTAACCTTCCATACAAGCTTGTTGCCCCTGGCAAGAGCGCTGACGACAATGTTGAGATCCGTCGCGGAGGCGAGAATCCTTCGTTCGATGGTTTCGAGCCATTGCCTCACTGGGACCTCGCCAAGAAATACGATATCATCGATTTCGCTACCGGCGTTAAGATTACCGGTGCAGGTTTCCCATTGTACAAGGGCAAGGGCGCAAAGCTTCAGCGCGCTCTCATCAACTTCTTCCTCGACGAGGCCAGCAACGCCGGCTACATGGAGGTAGAGCCTCCTGTATTGGTAAACGAGGCCTCAGGCTACGGTACAGGTCAGCTTCCTGACAAGGAGGGCCAGATGTATCACTGCACAGCCGACAATCTCTACCTCGTTCCTACAGCAGAGGTTCCTGTTACAAATATCTACCGCGACGAGATTCTCGACGCAAAGCAGCTTCCTATCAAGCACTGCGCCTACACTCCATGTTTCCGCCGCGAGGCTGGATCTTACGGCTCAGATGTTAAGGGCTTGAACCGCTTGCACGAGTTCGACAAGGTGGAGCTTGTACAGATTGCCAACCCAGCCAACAGCTACGAGATTCTCGACGGCATGGTGGCTCATGTAGAGAGCCTCGTTAAAAAGCTCGGCCTCCCATACAGAATCATCCGTCTCTGCGGTGGCGATATGAGCTTCACATCAGCTATGACCTACGATTTCGAGGTATGGTGCGCTGCCCAGGGCAAGTGGCTCGAGGTAAGCTCGGTATCAAACTTCGAGTCGTTCCAGGCCAACAGACTCAAGCTCCGTTTCAAGGAGGAGGGCGAGAAGAAGACAACACTCTGCCACACTCTCAACGGCTCGGGTCTTGCTCTTCCACGTATCGTGGCCTCTATCCTGGAGAACAACCAGAAGGGCGACAAGATCATGATTCCAGAGGTACTCCGCAAGTACACCGGTTTCGATTGCATCGAATAAATTTCGCGTTATTTTATATTTTCGATACGTGGACATGCCACGTATCGATGGACGAAAAAACGTCTTCCACAACACAAAAAAAGGGGGCTGTCCAAAAAGTTTTTTTTTGCGACAGCCTTTTTTATATCAAAAAAAATTATTATCTTTCTGAAAAATAGAAAGATAATATGGCAAGACAAGTATATAAAGAATACAACCAGGGAGAAATACTACTCTTCCCTCCATCCATAGAAAGCATGGT
>JAZUEG010000368.1:0-10180 GCA_045640025.1 Bacteroidales bacterium | reverse complement strand
CCATAAAGCTCCCGCTCACGCTGAGCATCGTAGACGCACTGCTGGTATCGGTGGAGCACACCCTGCTGCTGATACCCGTATACATAATAGACAGCTGCACACAGATCTCAAGAAGCATGATCTCCCAGGACAAGGGAAGATTCATCTACGAAAACGAGCCCACACCTATAATAGACCTCCGCAAGGAGCTGGAGATAGAGGGCGACGTGCCCGAGGAGGAGAGCGTGGTGCTGGTAAAATACAAGGACGGACGAGTGGGCCTCATCGTCGACAAGGTGGTGGGCGAGCACCAGGCCGTGCTCAAGTCGCTGGGCAAATATTTCGCCTCGCAGGAATACATCTCGGGAGGCAGCATACTCGGTGATGGAAGCATCGCCCTTGTACTGGATACCAACAAACTGATAAAACAACTGGAGAAATAAAAACCTACACAATGGGAAACTACAGCGGAGCTACACCATACCTATCGTTTTGGCTGAACGACGAGCTATACGCCTACCGTGTGGAAGACGTGATAGAAGTATTAGAGATGCAGAAAATTACTGTAATCCCTAAGACACCGCCATACATAATGGGAGTAATCAACTTCAGAGGAGAGATACTGCCCGTAATAGACGTAAGGAAGAAATGCGGACTGGAAGCGTCCAAAAACCTGAACACGCCCGACAGCGTGATCGTGGTGCTGGAGATCAACAAGGACGATTCCGACAACAGCCTTACCGTAGGATCGCTTGTGGAGAGTGTGAGCGATGTGGTGAATGTAAAGCCCATCGACATAATGCCCATACCCGAGTTCGATACCAAGATAAACGCCGAGCTCACCGAGGGCATTTTCCGCCATGAGGACAAGTTTATCACAATACTTGACACAAACAAAATTTTCTCATTGAATAACTACATATCTAATAGCGCAAAATGAAATTAGGGAAAACATTAAACGGCGAGATGTTCACCCACAAGTCGATAGTGGGCAAATATCTGAAAATAACAATGTTTGCTGTATCAGCTACCATAATAGCCATTTTCATGAGCATATTCTATTTTCATGTAAAAGGCCTGATGGTGAAGAACGGCACCGACCGGCTGAGACAGATGTCGAGCGCCACGGGAGGACTATCCACCACGATAGTAACCAACTGCGTGGGCCTCAATGTAACCCTTGCCGACGCATTCTCGCTCAGCAAGAGCGATTCCATGCACATCAGCTACTCGCGCGATAATATCAAAAACCTGCTCAAGATGGGCCTCTCCAAGCTCCCCGCCGCCGTATTGCAGGGCGTATACTGGGAGTGGAACGGTTTTGACGGCAGAGACGAGAGCTACAACCCAAACGCCGACTATGCCAAGTATTACGGCAGAATGTGCTATTTCTACACCAAGCCCACATTAGATGGTCCACAGGGACCTCAGGGTCCACAAGGTCCACAGGCAGGCGGAAAGCCAGGCGCTCCGGCCATGGCGGCTCAGGGTCCGGCAAGAGTAATCCCTGACCTGAACTACGAATTCGACGAGACTCTCTACAGCGAGATGAAGAAACGCAAAGAGACCACCATATTCCCACCGATGGAGATGATAGTGAACAACCGCAAGATACTGGTATTGCCGATCTTCGTTCCGATAATGGACCGCGGAGTTACTTACGGATGCGTGTTCTCGCTCCTGAAACTCGATTTTGCATACGGCACCTGCATGGGCACAAGAGACAGCGTAAAGCCGGAAGCCAATATAGTAATAGTGGATGAGAAATTTAATATCATAGCCGGCACCCAGGCTCCCAACCTAACCGGCAGAAATTTCAACGATGTATACGGCAACACCTTGAGCATCGACAAGCTGATGAGCAGTCACGACCTCGTATACGACAACAACCTCGTAGCGCTCAATATCACCACCAATATCAAGAACACAAGTCATAACTGGCACGTAATATCATTTATGCCTAAGGATGAGCTCTCCAAGGGCATTATCGGCAAGATGGGCATCAACCTGATAATAGGCATAATACTTCTGGTATTAGCTGTAATAACAGGCATAAGCATGGGCTACCGCATAGGCGACCCTATGAAGAACATGCTGGCAGGATGCCGACAGTTTGCCAATGGAAACCTGAATATCAAATTCAGGCACGGCGAACTGAGCACCAATACCGAGATTACCCAGCTCTGCGACCTGCTGAATGTAACTGTAAACAATATCCGCAAGATTGTAAGCGAGGTAAAGCAGTCGGCGGCCAACATCAACGGCGCCGGCAATGAGCTTGCCAAATCGGCATCGCTGATGGCATCGGGCGCCAACGAGCAGGCTTCGGCCAGCGAGCAGGTGGCATCGGCCATGGAGGATATGACATCATCCATCCGCAAAAATGCCCAGAACGCCCAGCAGACCGAGGACATCACTAATGGCGTGGTGGAGAGCGTAATGAGGGCCAACTCGTCGGTAAGCGAGACCGTGGAGGCCATGAAGACCATCACCGACAAGATAGGCATCATAAACGAGATAGCAGGACGCACCGACCTCCTGGCTGTGAATGCGGCCATAGAGGCGGCTCGCGTGGGCGACCTTGGAAAGGGTTTTGCCGTTGTGGCCTCCGAGATCAGGAAACTGGCCGAGAAGAGCCAGTCGGCCGCCAAGGAGATCGACGAGCTGACAGCCAGCGGAGTAAAACAGGCCGAGACATCGGGCGCTCTTCTCGAAGAGCTGGTTCCCGAGATCAACAAGACATCGGAGCTTGTTCACGAGATAGCGGCGTCGTCTATAGAGCAGAACAACAATGCCATGCAGGTAAACAATGCGCTCCAGCAGCTCAACTCAATCACACAGCAGAATGCGGCGACGGCCGAGGAGCTGAGCACATCTGCCGACGAGAGCCAGAGCCAGGCCGAAAGCCTCGACGAGACCATGAACTTCTTCCGTGTGGAGGATGAGACCGACTCTCAGATAGTGGCCCTCAACAAGAAGGCCGCCAGCATCCTGAAGCAGATCGACGAACTGCGTCAGGCCAAAGAAGAATAGTTTTTCATATTATTATTTGTTTTTATATTTTCATACTCAATTATTTTTACTTCAAGGAACAATAAATTAAAAATCCCCGCCGGCGGATGCCAGTGGGGATTTTTTTTGTACAACAACTACAAAACTCAGCGAAATTCAACAAAAAATCTTGAATTTCGCTGAGTTTTGCAGAGGAATTTTTGATTTAAATGCTTGATATATAATATATTAACATTTTTCAATACACACAAAAACGCATCAAATTTTTGATACGTTTTTTTCATATTATTCCACCATTGCCAGGGCCTTGCGGATCTCGCTTACGGTGAATTGTCCGGGAGCTGTGCCCTCGCCGAAATCCGATGCCACGTAGGTGAATTCGGCGCCGCACTTCAATGAGCCAAGTCGGGCTATCTTGCCGAGTGGACCCATGCCGAAGGCCACGATATTGGAGCGCATAGTGTAGAGCGACATCAATACTGCATTGTCGGAAACGGTATTTACCTTGCAGGCCAATTTCACGATATCGGCCCTGTGCTGGATGCACTTGTCGATCATGAAAATGAGCTCCCGCTGCGATGGAGTCTCGTCGAAATTGTGGTAGGATATTATGAGCTTGCAGGCGGTATCCTTGCAGGCATCGGCCAGACGGGCGGCTATCTCCTTGCCACGTTCCACCTCCACGTCGATGTACTTGGCTCCGCATTTGGCGGCGGTCTCCAGATACTGGATGGAAGTCTCCTCGTCGTAGGCGCCGGGGCGGCATGTTACGATGTAGCTCATCGACTTATCGGCGAGAAGAGTCTTCATCTCGTCCATGGTGGGCTTCACCAGGTCTATTCTAAGTTCGGCGCATTTCTCGTTGCCGAGCTGCTTCATGGCGTTATCAACGCCCTCCGATGATAAACAAACGTATAGCATTTTAGTTTAAAGATTAGAGATTAGAGATTAGAGATTAGAGATTAGAGATTAGAGATTAGAGATTAGAGATTAGAGATTAGAGAATCTTCGCTCGTAGAGACGCACGGACGTGCGTGTCATAGAGTTTTATGGAACGCAGATTACTTATTCACAATCTTGTTCTGGAGGTCGATGGACATCTGGTGGATGGCCTGGAAGATTGTATCCACTGTCTTGGAATCCACGCCGGCCTCGGTGGCCATATTGGCGTATTTCTCCACCATGGCGTTCCAGCGGAATGGCTGAAGCACTGTCATGTTGTTGGCCTTCTTGTAGTCGGCAATCTCCTCCACAATATTGTTGCGTTTCTGAAGCAGGTTTATTATCTCCTTGTCCACCTGGTCGATCTTGTAGCGGAGCTCGTCGAGCGATTCCTTGGGAGCGTTTTCGGGGGCCACCGCACGCACCACAAGACGTGAAAGCATCTTATTGAGATCGTTGGGAGTAAGCTGCTGTTTGGCATCGCTCCAGGCCTTGTCGGGGTCGATGTGGGATTCTATCATCAGGCCGTCCACATTGAGGTCGAGGGCCATCTGACAGATTTCCTGAATGTACTCACGCTTGCCGGCTATGTGCGATGGGTCGCAGATGAGAGGCAGGTCGGGACGGCGACGCTTGATCTCGATAGGCATTTTCCAGAGCGGATTGTTGCGGTAGAGAATCTTCTCGTATGACGAGAAACCTCTGTGTATCAAT
This sequence comes from Bacteroidales bacterium, assembly GCA_045640025.1. Classification (GTDB taxonomy): domain Bacteria; phylum Bacteroidota; class Bacteroidia; order Bacteroidales; family UBA3824; genus UBA3824. Next base: position 5,533 of record JAZUEG010000368.1, on the reverse strand, counting down.
CCTATCTGACTGAGACCAGCAGCCTCGAGACGCTCTATGGCACCCAGCCAGAGCTCCACATCGGGATTCACAGGATTCTTCACGAAAACGGGAATGTTGCAGCCCTTCAGCGAGTCGGCTATCTCCTGCATTGCGAAAGGGTTGGCTGATGTGCGGGCACCTATCCAGAGGATGTCGATACCGCTCTTGATGGCGGCCCAGATGTGCTTGGCGTTGGCCACCTCGCATGATGTGAGCATTCCAGTCTCGGCCTTCACCTTCTTGAGCCACTCGAGGCCCTCGTCGCCCACGCCCTCAAAATTTCCCGGACGTGTGCGTGGTTTCCAGATGCCCGCGCGGAATACTTTCACGCCATTAGCTGCCAACTGACGGGCAGTCTCCAATGTCTGTTCCTCGGTCTCGGCCGAGCAAGGTCCGGCAATAATCCATGGACGATTGCCGAATATTTCGTTGAAATTGTTCATTGCTACGATTGTAATGAATAATTAACAATGAATAATTAATAATGCACAATTAGATTAATGATCATTAAAATCTTTTGACACGCACGTCCGTGCGTCTCTACGAGCAACATTGTTAATTATTAATTGTTAATTCTTAATTAATTACTTATTCAAAACCTTCTTGATGCGGTTGGCGTTGTCCACGTATGATGTCATGCCAACGGTGTCGTCGTTTTCGAGAAGGCGCTTGAAATCCTGAAGCTTATCGATATAGGTGCTCAAAACGGTGAGGATGTTGTCCTTGTTGTTGTCGAAGATTGGCACCCACATCTCGGCGCCCGATTTGGCCAGACGAACTGTTGATGAGAAACCTCCCGAGGCAAGGTTGAAGATGTTCTTCTCGTTTTTCTCCTTCTCCAAAACCGTGAGAGCCAGGGCAAAGGAGCTGATATGCGATATATGCGACACGTATGCCACATGCACATCGTGGTTTACGGAGTTGAAGAACATCGGATTCATGTTGAGCACGTCGAACATCTTGCGGACGGTCTGAACGGCCTTCTCGTCGCTGTCCTCGGTGTCGCAGAGGATTACGGCCTTGCCGTCGAACATACCTGAAATGGCAGACCATGGGCCTGACTTCTCGGTACCAGCCATTGGGTGACAAGCCACAAACTGCTTGCGGTTGGTGTGGTATTTCACTCTCTCGCAGATAGTTGCCTTTGTGGAGCAGAGGTCTACCACAATCTGGTTCTCGTTGATGCGGTCCAGAATCTGCGGAATAATCTTGAGCGCGGCGCCCACGGGAACGGCCACCACGATGATGTCGCCGTTCTTGATGCAGGAATCAAAATCCATCTCCTCGTCGATGATGCCCACCTGCTTGGCATATCCCTGGTTTACAGGACTCTTGTCGAATCCAAATATACGGTCGGCGTAGTGGCGCTTCCTGAGGTCGAGAGCTAAGGAGCCGCCCAAAAGGCCGAGTCCAATTATCGAAAGTTTCATATTTTATTTAAGTAATTGAAGTAATCGAAGTGATTGAATGACTGAATGCTACAATCTCGATACGGCCTTGCGGAGGAGTTCCTCGGATGCACAGAGCGAGATGCGGATGTAGCCGTTTCCATTTTTTCCGAAGATGAATCCCGGGGTCAGGAAAATCGACTTCTCGTAGAGGAGATAGTCGGCGCACTCGTTGCCGTCCTTGAACCTCTCGGGAGCCTTGGCCCAAACGAAGAGTCCGGCGGTGTCGTGATTGTAGTCATGGCATCCGAGCTTGTCGAGAAACTCGAACGCAACCTCGCGGCGGCGGAGATACATCTCGTTGAGATTCCTGTACCAGTCAGGCCCTGCGTTCAAGGCGGCAATCGCGCCTTCCATCACGGGCTTGTACATTCCGTTGTCGTAGTTGCTCTTAACGCGGAGCATCAGGTCTATCATCTCCTTGGGGGCAAAGGCCGCTCCCATTCTCATACCGGGCAGGTTGCCGGCCTTGCTCAGGGAGTTGAGCTCCATGCAGCAGTCCAATGCGCCCGGCACCTGAAGGATAGAGTTGGCTTTCTCGGTGAGTATCAGGCTGTAAGGATTGTCGTTAACAACCAAGATATTGTGTCTTCCCGCAAAATCCACGAGCTTCTCGAATAGGCCTGGAAGGGCCTTCTGGGCTGTGGGCATTCCGGGATAGGTGGCCCACATTATTTTTGTGTTGGAATCCACGAGTCGCTCAAGCTCATCGAAATCGGGCTGCCAGTTGTTCCCGGCATTCAGGTTGTAATACCTGATATCGGCTCCCACCATCTTGGCGCATGATGTGTAGGCCGGATAGCCTGGATCGGGAATCAGCACCGAGTCGCCGGGATTTACGAGGGCCATGTGGGCGAGCAGGATTCCCTCCTTGCTGCCCATCAGAGGGAGCACGTTTTTCTCGGAATCAAGCTCCACATTGTATATCCTGCCGTACCAATCGGCGAAGGCGGCGCGGAGCTCCTTGGAGCCCTTCGTCATCTGGTAAGCGTTGGAGGCTGGCTTGTAGAGCGCCTCGCTGATGGCCTTGTGGACCTCGTCGGCAGGGGCCATGTCGGGACAGCCGATGCCGAGGTGGATGATGTCGGCGCCCTTTTTCTGAAGCTCCGCCACCTCCACGCGTTTCTTGGAGAAATAGTATTCCTCCACTTTTGATATTCTATTAGCTGGTGTAATCATTGTGTTCGTTTATTGTTTATGTATTTCGGCCCACGATTGTTCGCCGGCCTCGTATTCGCCAAGCACCTGAAGGCCCTGTATGAGCGGGCGGATGGCGGTGAGCATATTCTGATAGCGGTTCTTGTCGCTGAAAGTAACGTCGAGATAGAACATATAGTTGAGCGGCTGTCCGAGTATTGGCAGACTCTCGATCTTGGTGAGGTCGATTCCGTAATAGGATATTATCGACAGAATCTGCGCCAGGCTTCCGAGCTGATTGCCCAAAACGATATTGAGCGAGGCCTTGTTGTAGTTTTCCACGTATCCGTCGGCCGAGCGCGACACCACGAAAAATCTTGTGTAATTCTTCTTGTTGGTCTCTATGCCATCAGCTACGATATTGAGGCCGTACAGCCCCGCGGCCAGCTCGCCTCCTATGGCTCCCACGGTCTCGAGCTGACCCTCCGATACCTGACGGAGGGCCAATGCTGTATCCTCGCACTCCACAAGCCTGATATGCGGATACTTGCGGAAAAACTGGCGCGTCTGGTTGATGGCCATATAATGACTGCGCACCTCGGTGAGGTCGCTGATGGAAACTCCGGGCAGGGCCGCGAGATTCTGCTTGATGCGTATGAAGATCTCTCCGCATATCTTCACGTCCTTCTGCCTCAGGAGGTTGAGGTTGGCATGGATGGTGCCGGCTATGGTATTCTCGATGGCGAACATTCCGTAATCGCTCTCGAAATCCACCACGCTGTCCAGCACATCCTCAAAAGTCATCTTCTCAACGATGTCGAGCTCCTTACCGCTGAAAAATTCACGGGCGGCCACTTCGTGAAACGCTCCGCGCACGCCCTGTATAGCAATTCTCATTTCGTAAATATTTATAATAAAAAAGCCTCACCTTTGTCTGGAAGGTGAGGCTGTATAATACTTTATCTTCTATCTGCATACACAAACAAAGAATTATTGCCTCACCTTGTTTTTAAAGACGAAGTAATAAAAAAAGTAATATGCCTTGTTTGCAGATCTCATGTGTAACAATCTTGAATTTATCGGTTGCAAATTTAAAGCGAAAAAACGGAATACGGAAATTTTGGAGCAAAAAAATAATGCCATTAGCTAAAAAAAAATAAATAATAGCCCTGATATTGAAAAATTGGCAAAAATGTGGTAATTTTGCAGATAATTATAGGCATGATTTTCGCAGTGAAAAAGTATATCAGCTAATACATACTAATGAGATATATCTACACCATAATATTAATAGGACTGCTATCCATCCTGCCCGCCATGGGACAGGAGCAGCTGCTGTTTCACTCGGTGGACGAGCAGAACGGACTGGCCAGCGACCAGATAAACTGCCTGGCCGTGGACGACTATGGATATCTGTGGATAGGTTTTCCATCGGCGCTCAGCAGATACGACGGGCAGACTTTCAAGCTATACTCGTCGTCGCCCGAAAACAGGACCAACATCGTGGTAGGCAATGCCGTGGCCCACATAGCCAAAGACCAGGAGGGCAACATGTGGTTTGCCACCGAGAAGGGCGTATCGTATTTCGGAATCACCACCAGCAAATTCACCTATCTGCCGTTTTATATAAAGGAGCAGGACCGCAAGATATCCAACTATCAGGCCGACAAGATTTTCGTAAACTCGCACAACGAGATTTTCACATTCAACCCCATAAACATGCTCTGCCGCTACAACAGGGAGCAGCAGTACATAGAGCCCGTATTCAGCGAGATCTTCATGCACAGGAAGCCCCAGAACTGCTGCATAGACAATGACGACAATTTCTGGTTTCTGGACGATGTGAACAAGACCATAACCCGCGTGGACAGGTTGGGCAATGTATTACTCGACATCAGCTGCGATAAATACAATGTGGAAAATGTGTGCAAAAACCACTTCGCCTTCATGGACAACGGCGACGGAGAATACTGGTTTGGAGGCAATTACGGAATCTACATCTGGGACAGCAAGATCAACAACTTCAGGCGGCTGGAGGCCCAAAACAGCGAGATATTCCCCAACAAGGAGATAAAGTGCATATACAAGGACAGCCGCGGAATAATCTGGATAGGCACCAACGCCCTCGAGACATTCTACTACAACCCCGAGACCAAGATGTATACCGAGGTGCCGCATGCCAAATCGCGCGCGCAGTACAAGCTGAACTCGCCCACGGTAATCGACATCTGCGAGGACAACCGCGGCCTGCTCTGGTTCGGCACCTGGAAGGGCATCTCATTCACCGAGCTTAACCCCTGCAAGCAGTTCCACAACATATCGAGCGACAACAAGATACTGGAGGACAGGAACTACATAAGCACTTTTGACACCTACGGCAACATGGTGGCCATAGGATGCGACGGCGGCGGTGTAACCCTGTGGAACAAAAACGCGCCCGCCGCTCTGGCCCATTTCGACACCGACAATTTACCCGGGCACAAGATGGAGACAGGATCGGCCCTGGCCATAGCTTTCGACGAGAACGGATACTGCTACAACGGCGGATACAACAGGAGCATAATGCGCATACACCCCAACCTGAAGGACATGGACATCTACAAGGTGAACACCAAGGACCCCGGAAAGCTTCAGCACGATTTTACGGCCAGCATGCTCTGCGACAGCGAAAACCGCGTATGGGTATTATCGAACGGAGGCGGCCTGTGCCGGATAGTGGATCCAGCTAATGGCGTGATGGAATACCACAACACCGACAGCAGGGGCGAGCCAAACTCGGGACTCTGCGGCACCGCCCTGGCCGAATACGACAAGAACACCCTCCTGGTGGGCTCGTACATAGGATTCTCGGTATACAACATCCGTGACGACATATTCACCACATACCGATCCATAGCCGACGACACCACCACCCTGTCGCACAACTG
>JAZUEG010000367.1:0-3741 GCA_045640025.1 Bacteroidales bacterium | reverse complement strand
CGATACCATGGTGGATGTGTCGGTGTCGTAGAGTATGCCTCCGTATAGCGCCAGCTTGTGGCCGGTGGGGCTGGGTCGGGGGTATACGAGCTCCCTGGTGGATGATATTCTGTATATCTGGTATTCGTCGCTCATCAGCAGGTCGTTGTCGGTGTCTATGGGCGCGTATTCTATGGCGGAGCTGTAGAGCAGGCCTGTGGGCGCAAAATATATCCGTGACCCGTTGTCGAAGTACTGCAGCATCGGCTTCCATACCATCTCGTATAGCCTGGTGTCGGTGTATGGCTTAATGGCCGTGCCGTAGCTGCTGCGGTATTGGTATTCGCTGAACAGTGGCACAAATTTGGGCGCGGTAAATCCCGGTTTCAGTATCAGCGCGCCGTAGTTTATGGATGTGTCTACCTTTGTTTTTACGAATTCTATGGCTATGTCGTTGGGTTGCAGGGCTTTCCTGACCTCGCGGAATGTTATTTTTATCTGCCGGGTCATGTCGCCGTATTCCTTGCACATCGATATCAGCTCCTGCTCCAGCTTGTTGGCGGCCTTGGCGAGCGAGTCGGTGTCGGTGCTCTCGTTGTCGTCCTGGCCGAGGTCGCGGGCCATGTTTATCAGCTGATGGCATTCCTGCAGCCTTGAATACTTGTCCATGAGCTCCGCATTGCCGCTGTTGGCTATTATATTGGAAAACTCGATCTCTGAACTCAGTTTTATTCCTTTGGATATCAGCTCGTTGTTGTAGGCCGCTATAGTGGTGGGATTGTCGTCGGGGTTTTTCCAGCAGAGCCTGGTTATGGCGGCGAAATCGGCTGATGTGTTTTCCCAGTAGAGGTTTCGGGCCTGCGATGTCATCATTCCGAAATTATCGGCCAGGTTTCTTCTGTTGCTGGCTATGGCGGTGGTTATCGATTCGCTGGCCTTGCTGTAGTTGCCCTGTCCGTACTGGCAGTTGCCCAGCGTGGTTAGGGCGTGGGCCATCTTGGGGCTGTTGTCGCCCAGGGCCGTGGAGTATATGGCTATGGCACCCTGCAGAAATCCCGAAGCTATCTTGTAGCGTCCCAGTTTCTCGTTGATGTATGCGCGCAGCGTGAGGCAGTCGGCCGTAAAAACCGATTTCACGCCTGTCTGTGTGGTGGCTATTCTGCTGGCCTTCTTTATGTATTCGAGGGCCTGCCCGTAGTTGCCGTGCTTGCAGTATGCCGATGCCATGTCGTAATACTGCTTGCCGGTGATTATGGCGCCGTCGCCCATGAATTTCTTGTTGGCGCTCAGTGCCAGGTCATAATACTGGTATTCGCGAGTGGTATCGCCGAGCATGGAATATGCCGTGGCTATCTCGTTGAGCGCGGCCGAGTAGTTGGGGTTTTTGTCACCGAAGATTTTTTTGTATGTATCAGCTGATAGCGTGGCACAGTCGAGCATCCCGTTTAGCTCGCACATCATCCCCAGAGTGAGTCCCTTGTGGTAGAGCGCCCACGCATACATTGAATGATCTTTGCCTAAAGTGCTCTCTATTAGTTCTATAGCCTCGTCGATTAGCTTAAGGCTCTCGTGCTGGCTTCCAATCTGCGATAGGGCAGTGGCCTTGTATACCATGGTCTCGGCGTAATAGATACCGTCGCTTATTCTGGCGTCGCTTATTATATCGAGCGCGTTGTTGCACGATTGCAGCATCATGTAATAGTTGGTTACCGAGTAGTAATACTGTATCCAGCAGCGCTCCAATCTCAGGTCTTCCAGCTCGCTGGTTCCGTATTTTGTGTTTCCGCTGTTTATTATTTCGTCAGCTAATGTCAGGAGTTTTCGTGGCCTCAGTATCAGGCCTCTTTTCAGATTCTTGAGGGCGAGTATTTGCAGAAGGTGTGGATTGCTGAGATTGTATACCGAGAGCTCCACTGTTCCATCGTTTATCAGCTCCTTAAAGTTGATTTTGTTGAGCTGAGTGAGTCCCCAGTTCTTTATGCTTGTGTGCGATGAGTAGTATGTGTATCGTTCGCTGGCCTCCAGGGCTTCCTCGTTGAGAGTGAGGGCCTTGCCGGCCATGCGGTCTGCTGCGGTCTTCATCAGCGAATCGGCCTCGGCATGGCGGTCCAGCTGATACAGTACTTCTCCGTAGAGGCTCATGGCCTTGTAATAATTGTAGTCGGAAGGGTCGGATTTTTTCAGAAAATTGCGGTAGGCAGATTCGGCCTTGTGCCAGTATCCTGCATCAAACAGGTATTGGCATTCCACCAAGCTCTGTGCTCTTGATGAAATGCCAATAACCATTATTATCACTGTTGCCAGTATTCTTTTCATATTGCATGTTGTTTATTCGCCGGACTGAGGCTCGTCGTCTCCGTTTCGCATTGCGCGGTTGTTGTCGTCCAGGATGAATGGGATGATGTCGGTCTCGCGCACCAGAGTGTTGAAATAGTCGAACCTGTTGATTAGCAGTACTATCGAATCGCTCTTGGCTATGAGACCCATTGCACCCTGGTCGAGGTTGAGTCCCTTTACGATGATGTCGTGCTTAGAGAATACTATTCCGTCGGAGAATGCCTCCTTTACCAGCAGGCTTCCCTTCTGGAGGATGTATACATCGTCGTTTTCGGTCTCCAGGTCTATCTCCTCGTCGCGCTTCAGGTTCTTTACCCTCACGTACTTGGCTATCTTGGCCAGCAGATATTCTGGCAGATTGAAGAACATTGGATGTTTCTTCAGGATCTTGATTCTGTCGGTGAGTGTAGGCTGTTCTGCCTTCAGCTGCGCAAACAGACTCTGTTTCTCTGGCGACATGTTGCTCAGATAGTCGGAACACTTGAGCGGGTTTTCATCATAAATGATTTTAGCTGCCATGGAATATACCATCTCCTCGGTGTGATAGAGGCAGAGGAATATCTCGTCGGGCATTTCGGATTTTCTGATTTTTTTCAGAAGGTCCTCTATATTGCTTCGTATCCAGAGTTTCAGGTCCTTGTAGTCCATAGCGCTGGCCTTCGAGTTGTCGGATCCCTTGCTCTTGTGGAGTTTGCCGAGCAGTTCCAGGGCCTTGCTGATGGTCCATGGATTCAGCTTGGAATAGTCGCGTTTTACGATCTCCGTAAGTCGCTCCTCAAATGTGTATGACTTCTGTGGGAAGAAATCGGAGAGCTTCTTGATTTTCTGGAGTGTGGAGAGGTCGTCGAACAGAGGCTTTATTATCTGCTTGATGTCCTGTGGGAAGTTGTTGTCGATAATCTCGACAGCAAAGATGTTGTTTTTGCCCACAATGGTCTTCTGGATGAGGTTGATGAGTCGTGGCTCCTCAAGCATGCTCAGAAGGTTAAACAGAGTCTCTATGTTGTTCAGTCGCTCCAGGTCGAGGCTCTGGAACAGCTTCAGTGTGTTTTTCTCGTCCTCTATGTCGTTCAGGGCCGACATTATCCACACAATATTCTCTACTGTCTCGCTTATTTTCTGCTTTACGGTATTTATGTCCTTCTCCTCGGTGGCCTGGAACTTGCAGAAATACAGCGCAGTAATTACAGCCTGCTGTACGTCGCGGTTAGGGTAGTTGATGTTGTTGATAAGGTATGCCCTGGCCGGTGCCGATCCGAACTTGGCGTATAGCTCTATTATTCGGAGCAGGATTATCGGGTTGGATGTCTTCTCGAAATACTGGTTGAGGCTTGGCAGTACCTTGTCGCCCATGTCGAGCAATACCACACCTGTGGTGTAGTAGAATTCGTCGGATTCCAGCAGCGAGATCAGCTTGTTTATCAT
>JAZUEG010000366.1:0-12452 GCA_045640025.1 Bacteroidales bacterium | reverse complement strand
GCTAATAGCAGTACATAGTACGACGATCCCGATCTGATGGGCCGGCTGAGTTTTGGGCCGTCGGCGTAGTGGCTGTAGATGGAGTTGCATACCGGCATTCCGGCCTTGAATGGTATGGGCGATACCCAGCCGAGGGATCCTCCGTTGATCTTGCAGTCGGGCGCGTCGGACATCTGGCGGGCCACGGTCTCGAACGGCGTGCCGCCGTTTATGCGGCTGATGGCCCTCTCGGCCTTGGCGTAGGCCTGCGATGTGTCGCCGTGAGAGTTGGAGTAGATATCTATGCGGATGCAGGATACGCAGTACTGGTATTGGGAGTGGCTGGCCATGCCGGCTATGGCTTTCTGCGACTCGGGGCCCTCGGCTATGTGGCGCGACAGCAGGCTGTGGCTTATGTAGTTGACAGCGTTGGCGTATTGGGCGGTGGTGTCGATGCGCTGGTGGCGTGCCTCGGCATCCATCACCCTGTAGTCGGCGTATTCGTGCATCAGGCTGTAGAGGCCTGTGGTATCGCCATCAGCCAACCTTCCGCCGCAGTAGCGCATGAAATCGCCGGCGTAGATGCTCTGGCCGTCTATATTGAATATGGCGCCGGTCTCCTGTGCCGAGGCGCTGGCTATGGCGGTGGTTAATATTATCAGCAGGTATATTCTCCTTAACATTGCAGTCGTTTTTGATAAAAAATTCAGCGCAAAATTAAGAAAAAAATGCCAAATATAAAAAAAATAGCTATTTTTGCTTTGGTAAATAATAGTTAAATTTGAGGCAGGCTAAAAATAGGAGGCAGCCATGAGCATCTATACCGACATACTCAAGAAATACTGGGGCTACGATGGGTTCAGGCCCTTGCAGGAGGACATCATAAAATCGGTGGCCGACTATGGGAAAGATACGCTCGGCCTGCTGCCAACCGGCGGCGGCAAGAGCATAATTTTTCAGGTGCCGGCCCTCAGCAAGAGCGGCGTCTGCATAGTAATCACCCCGCTGATAGCCCTCATGAAAGACCAGGTGGAAAACCTCCGCCGGCGCAATATAAGGGCCGTGGCCGTATATTCGGGCATGAGCCAGCGCGAGATCCAGAACGCCTACGACAGCTGCATATACGGCGATGTAAAATTTCTCTACATGTCGCCCGAGAGGCTTGGCACAGAGCAGTTTCTCACCAAGGTGAGGGAGATGGAGGTAAGCATATTGGCTATCGACGAGGCTCACTGCATCTCGCAGTGGGGCTACGACTTCCGCCCCAGCTATCTCAAGATAGCTGATGTGCGTAAGATTTTGCCAGCTAATGTCCCTGTATTGGCACTTACCGCTACGGCTACTCCCGAGGTGGCCGATGATATCATGGAGCGTCTGGGTTTCAAGGAGAAAAACCTCTTCAAGAAATCGTTCTCAAGAAAAAATCTCATCTACCTCGTCCGCCGAGTGGTGGACAAGGAGGAGTACATGCTCCGCATCTTCAACAATCAGCCGGGCACGGGCATCGTCTACGTGCGCAACCGCAAGCGCACCAAGGAGTCCGCCGAGTTTCTGCAGTCGAGAAAGATATCAGCTGACTTCTTCCACGCCGGACTCACACAGGCATACAAGGACTACCGCCAGGAGCAGTGGAAAAACGGCAACATCCGCATCATCTGCTCCACCAACGCCTTCGGCATGGGCATCGACAAGCCCGATGTGCGCACAGTGGTGCATATCGACATTCCCGACAGCGTGGAGGGGTATTTTCAGGAGGCCGGCCGCGGCGGACGCGACGAGAAGAAGGCATACGCCGTGCTGCTCTACAACGATACCGACATCACGAGGCTGAGGCGAGGTCTCAGCAACTCGTTTCCGCCCAAGGACTACATCCGCACCGTATACAATGCCCTCGGCAATCATTTCCAGATACCGGTGGGAGCGGGGCGCGATGCCGCTTACGGATTCAATATCTACGATTTTTCGCTCAAATACGGATTTCAGCAGCTTCAGCTCTTCTCGGCCCTCAAGATCCTGCAGCGAAACGGATACATAGAGCTCACCGACGAGGTTTTTACACGCGGAAGGGTGATGTTCCTGATTACGAGAGAAGACCTCTATAAGTTTCAGGTGGCCAACAGGGCTTTCGACGGGTTCATAAAGATGCTTCTGCGCAACTACGAGGGACTCTGGGGCAATTACGTGGAGATAGACGAGGACGCTCTGGCGCGCGAGGGCAAGTGCAAGGTGGATGTAATATACGCATATCTCAACAAGCTGAATCAGCTGAAGGTAATAAGCTACATACCTCAGCGGTCCACTCCTTATATAATATATGTGTGCGAGCGCCTGGCCGACAGCAGCCTGATAATAAAGCCCGAGACCTACGACCTTCTGCGCGACCGCTACGAGGCCCGCATCAACGCCATGATAAAATACTGCCTCAACGACCAGAAATGCCGTTCGCGCCAGCTTACCGAATATTTCGGCGAGACCGACGGCGAAGACTGCGGAGAGTGCGACGTGTGCCGCCGCCGCAAGTCTGAGGAAGGCTCTCTGGAAGATTTCGACAAGGTTTTCGATATGGTGTATGCCAAGCTGAAGGCCAATCCCGGTGATATAGATGCCGTGATGGGCGACCTGAAGGCCGATGATGTCCTGGTGCGCAAGGTGCTGGATGGCATGATGGACGATGGCGTAATCTCCATCGACGAGCACGGCGTTATGAGGCTGGCTGATATAGAGAGCTGACTCTGATGCCGAGTATCAGAATATCGTCGATCTGCTTGGCGTTCTGCTGCCAGCTGGCAAGCTCCTGGCTGAGGATGTTTTTCTGGGTTTCCATATCCTGAACGCTTATTCTCTCAATGGTTTCCTTCAGTCTTTTCTTTGTATATTTTTCCGAATTGTGGGGACCCACCTGGTCGGAATATCCGTCGCTGAACATGTAGATTATGTCGTTGGGGTTCAGGTCCAGAGTCTGGGTCTTGAATGGTATCTGCTTGAAATACCAGCACACCGGATTGTGGGTGCTCCTTATCACATCGATATTTCCTGCGCCGTGGCGGGCTATGTATAGGTCTATGTATCCGCCGGCGTATCTGGCCTCGCGGCTTGCCTTGTCCATTATCAGGAGTCCGCAGTCCATTCCGTCGGTGGATGCTGTTAGGTCGTCGTTCTGGTTGAGCGCCTTTATGGTCATATTGCGCACGTTGTCGAGCACGGATCCCGGATCGGGCGCAGTGGCGTTGTTGCGGAAAATCTCGTTGAAGAATGTGATGTGCAGCACGCTCAGGAATGCGGCCGGCACTCCGTGCCCCGTGCAGTCGGCCACGGCCACCACCATGTAGCTCCCGAAATCCCTTACGTAATAGAAGTCGCCCGATACAATGCTCCTGGGCCTGTGGAATACGAAATAGTCTTTCAGCAGGTCTTTAACATTGCGCTCGCCGGTGATGATGATTTTCTGCAGGCGGCTGGCGTAGTTGATGCTGTTGTTTATGTTGTTGTTGGCCTTGGTGAGCAGGGCGTTGGTCTTGTTTTTGCTGATGGTTTCCCTGTGGGCGTGCAGAAAACCGTACAGGGCCAGCAGAAACAGTACCATTGCCACTCCGAGGTAAATCTTCTGGCGGAACATCATCCGCGCGTCCTCATACAGTTTCTGCTCCTTCAGGTCTTTCTCCTCGGTCAGCTTGTTTATTTCCGAATCCTTGGTGGCTATATCGTATTTTGCCTTCAGCTCCTGGCTCAGCTTCAGGTTTTCCATGTTGAAAATCGTGTCTCTCAGGCTGTTGTATTTCTCCATGTATTCGTATGCCTCCTTGTAGTTGCCGGTGGTTTTGTTCAGGTCGGCCAGCTCCAGGTATATCATGTTCAGGTTCACGATATTGCCGCAGCGCTCGCATATAGGCACGGCATTGTTCAGGTACTGATATGCCATGGTGTTGTTGCCCTTCTGCCGGTAATTGTCGGCCAGGTTGAGCGATGCCTGTATGTATATGTTGTATACGGAATCCTCCTCGGCAAAACGCAGCGCCTTCCTGAAAAAGCTGTTGGCCCTGTCCATCTGCTTGGGGTCCTGGCACATGATTAGGGCTATGTTGTTGTATGTTTTGGCCAGTCCGGTCTTGTCGTTTATCCGCTGATATATTGCAATGTTGTTGTTGAATATCGACATGGCGCTGTCGTTGTTGCCCATTACCATCATGGTGACGGCTATGCAGTTGTCGGCCTGGGCCAGTTCGGCGGTCTTGTTCTGATGGCGGCGTATCTCGTGGAGCGCGCTGAAGAGTTCCAGGGCGTGTTCCTTGTTGCCGGTTTTGGTCTCGTTGGATGGCGATGTCTCAGCCACGCTCTCGTCGTGCAGGTTTATGTAGCATTTGCCCAGCAGGAGCAGGCTCTCGGCCCTGAGGTCGAGCAGTGAGTCGGGCTCGCTGAGTATGCTGTCGTTTATGGAGTAGTATTGGTTTCCGCTGGTCAGGAAAATCTCCTCCAGAGTTCTCTGGCAGAAGTACATCGACTTGGTGATGGATACAAACTCGTAGCTCTTGGCAATATCGAGCAGCGCCACGGCCTTGCTGTAGCCACGCAGAGTATCGGCCCTGCGCTCCATCTCGTTGATGTGCGCAAGGTCGGCGCTCTGGGCTGATGCCGTCTGGCCTATTGATGCTGATATAACCAATGCAGTTATTATATGTAATATCCTTAGTAGCACCTTTGCGATGATTTTTTTTGTGTAGTTTTCAGCAGGCAAAATGGTCGAATCCTCCGCCAAAGCCGTTGGTCGGCATTCCGTATTCGGTGTATATCAGCTGATGGCCGGGAGCATCGGTAATGCGTCCTATGGCCGTTACGCCTTTTTTGCTGGCCCATTCGTCGTTGTAGGCCCGGCTGTCGATGGTGAACAGGAGCTCGTAGTCCTCGCCGCCGCATAGTGCGAATTCGCGCATCTGTGCCGGATGGTCTCCAAATGATTTTGCCATTAGCTGGCTGTATGGCAGCCTGTCGAGCTCTATTACAGCTGATACGTTGCTTCGTTTCAGGATGTGCCTGATGTCGGAGGCCACGCCGTCGGATATGTCCATCATGGAGTGTACTTCGGGCATTTCGCCGAGCTGCTGGCCGAGCATGATTCTGGGCTTGGGCGTGTGGTGGCGCTTGATGAGCTGCATGGCGTTTTCGCCGCGCTGGTATTCGGGGTGCAGTATGTAGTGGAGTCCCGCCGCCGAATCGCCCAATGTGCCTGATACACAGATGATATCGCCGGGTATGGATTTGTTGCGTCCCTTGTGGCGGCCTTCCTTGCAGTGGCCTATTACTGTTACATTGATGGCCAGGCCGTGCCGGCTGCTTGTGGTGTCGCCGCCCAGGAGCGGACAGCCGTATACTGTGGCCATCTTGTGGAATCCTTTCATGAATTGGTCCATGAACTCCACGTCGATATCGGCCGGTATGCCTAACGACAGGAAACATCCGCATGGCGTGGAGCCCGATGCCGCGAGGTCGCTCAGGTTTACTGCCAGCGACTTGTGGCCCAGCTGATAGCCTCCTATCTCATGACGCACAAAGTGGACATTCTCCATGAGCATGTCGGTGCTTACGGTGTATTCCTCGCCCTTCAGGTTGGGGATTACGGCGCAGTCGTCGCCTATGCCGGTGTATCCGCCGGGCAGTGCGGCCGGGTGGTTCTGCTGGAATCGTTCTATAAATCCGAATTCTCCTATCTCGTTTAGTTTCATATTATTGCGTTGAGTTTCTGGTCGATCTCACTGCACAGGGCATTTATGTCGATGTTTTCCTGGGTGATGATGATTGGGGCGTTGGGGTAGCGCGTGAGTACGCTTATCACTCCCGGCGTGGATATTACCCTCTGGTCTACTATCAGCAGGCTGATGTCCTTGAAGTAGCTGGTATCCAGCGATGTCTTGTCGGTGGATTCGGGGTTGAGCAGGAAATTGCAGAATCTGGCTCCCGTGTTGAGTATCTTGTTGCAGATTTTTACGTTGTTTAGCCTGCTGCATCCGGCCACCAGCAGGTTGTGGTTTCTCCAGTTGTAGCTGTTGCTGGTGTTTATGCCGGTTTCGGTGGCCTTGATGTATGGTATGGTGAAATAGAATGTGGTGCCCTTGCCTTCCTCCGATTCGAACCATATTCTGCCTCCCAGCATCTCCACCAGCGACTTGCAGATGCTGAGTCCCAGGCCGGTGTGCTCCAGCTGAGAGTATTTGATGGACTGCATGTGCGGATGGTTGTATGGGCTGAATATGTGGGGATATGCGTTGGCGGGTATTCCTATGCCGGTATCCGATACGCTGAACTGCAGCTCGCTGTTCTCTATCTGCTGACACCTTATCCATATCTTGCCGGAGTTGGTGAAGGCGTAGGCGTTGGTTATCAGGCTCGATAGTATCTGCTTGAGCCTTACGAAGTCGGTGCGTATCACTCTCTCGGTGCTCTGGAGGTCGGTGGTGGTTTTCAGCTGAATGGGTTTCTTGTAGATGTACTTGTTTTTGTAGTGGTGGTAGTCGTACAGGTCTGCCATCAGCTCATCCACATTGCCTAATGTGAGCTTTATTTTCAGCAGGCCCTTGTTTATGATGTCGATATCGGTGATGTCGGATATCAGCGATGTCATGAATTCGCAGTGCTCCTTGATGTATTGCAGGGCCATGGGGCGCTGCTCGGGCGGGAGGTTGTTGTCGTATAGCGAGTCGGCTATCCTGGTGATGTCGCTTATGGGCGATAGCAGCTCGTGGCCTATGTTGGTCATGAATGCTATCTGCGCTGCCTGTGCCTCCTTTACCTTGCTGTTGGCCTCGGTGAGCTGGCGGTTGGTCTCCTTTATCTGCTTGTTGTTGGCGCGCAGCTCCTCGTTCATCTTGCGGAATTCGGTGTTCTGCTCGCGTATTATTTTCTCGTTGTTGCGCATCAGCACCTCGTGGAGATGCTCCTCGGTGCAGTTGCGGATAATGCCGATAAAACCCGTTACGCGGTCCTGGGCGTCGAATGTCTTGATTCCGCGGGCTTCGCAGTATATCTTGTATCCGCGCTTGTGCATCAGCACTATCTTGTTGTTGAATACTTTGTCGTCTTGTGCGGCGGTGAATTCCAGCAGTACGTTTATCGATTCGCTGTCGGCCACCAGCGAGTGCGGCATTATGCCTATCAGCTCGTCGTTGGTGTAGCCTATGAAGCTCATGGTATCGCCGGTCACGTATTTTATTATGCCTGTGGAATCGAGCTCCCAGAAGCTGTCCTGCGAGCAGAGTGCTATTTTCTGGAATTTGGTCTCGCTCCTTATCAGCTCCTTCTGCAGTTGTCCGTTGAGCACGCGGCTGTGGAGCATGCTGCCTATGGATATGTTGGAGATGCCTATCAGCAGCCATACGGGCACTATGGTCTCTGTGAGTATTTCGGCCTTGTGGGGGCTGGGCTGCAGCAGTATGGTGATGTATATTATGGCCTGCGCTATCAGAGTGCAGGCGATTATGGTCTTGTAATAGCTTTCCTGCTGCCATTTGGGATTGCGGTGCAGGATGGTGAGCGCCACTATGGGTATGCTGATGGTGTATGCCAGCTGATACAGCATCTCCGTGGTGCCCTGGGCGTAGAATATCGTGAATGCCGCCATCATTGCGGTGGATGTCATGGCCGGTATGCGCCCGAATACCAGGCCGGTGAGACACAGGAGCACGGCCCTTGCGTCGAATGTATAGTATTCCAGCCACTCCACCTTTTTGGTGATGAGCAGTATGCCCATGGCTCCCTGCATTATTCCGGTCAGGTACTGGTAAATTTTTTTGCCGGTAGCGCTGAATTGGTTCCAGAAATAGTCGGAGGCCATGAAATACATCAGCAGTATTGATGTTATTTCCAGAAAGTTGGCTAATGCTGGTGGCATGGATTTCCTGTTTTTGGGTGATGTGTGTGTATTAATCGAAATAATCGAAGCGCCGAGCCTTGTGTGGGCTCAGTGCTTCGATTATTGGGGGATGAGGTCTATATCGCCATTAGCTGGCTAAACCTCTGGGAAAAATTTCTTGTCGCTCTCGTTCTCTACCTCAAACTTGAATACGGTCTTGTGGTTGTATATCTGGCCGGGGCGGAGTGTGGTGCTGGCAAAGTTGGCGTTGTTGGGCGCGTCTGGGTAGTGCTGTGTCTCGAAACAGAATGCGCTCTGCTTGGTGACCTTGCTGCCGAATGCCGAGTCGAGTGTGCCGTCGAGGAAGTTGCCGGTGTAGAACTGCATTCCAGGCTCGTTGGTGAATACCTTCATGATGCGGCCGCTCTCCGGGTCCTCCACCTCGGCTGCCAATACCTTGCAGTCGTTGTTGTTATTGAGGCAGTAGTTGTGGTCGTACCAGAATCCGTTGATGGTTTTCAGGCGGCGGAACTTCCTGAAATCGAAGTCGGTGCCCTCTACAGGGGCTATCTTGCCGGTAGGGATGCTCTCGCTGTCTACCTCTGTAATAGCGTTGGCGTTTATCATTACCGCGTAGTCGGCAATGGCTGGTGTCTTGAAGTTGCCGCTGAGGTTGAAGTAGGCGTGCTGTGTGAGGTTTACGATGGTGGCCTTGTCGGTGGTGGCCTGATAGTGGATATCAAGCTCGTTGTTCTCTGTTACGGTGTATGTAACTGAGGCTGTGAGTGTTCCGGGGAAGTTTCCCTCGCCGTCGGGGCTTACGTACTCAAATGTGATGGTATTCTCGTCGCCGCACTTTACGGTCCAGTCTTTCTCGTGGAATCCGTGTGGGCCGCCGTGGAGCGAGTTCTGTCCGTCGTTGGCGTTCAGCTTGTATTCCACGCCGTCGAGTGTGAATTTGCACTTGCCTATGCGGTTGGCGTATCGGCCGGGCACTACTCCTATGTAGCATGTGTTTTTCACGTACTCGTCGTAGTCTTTCAGCTGTACTACCACGTTCTCTATATTGCCGTTCTTGTCGGGTGTACAGAGAGTTATCATTGTGGCGCCGCGCTCAATGAATGAGGCTGTCATGCCCTTGCTGTTGCCGATGGTATAGATCTTTACGCCTTTGGCTGAATCGTAAATGTCTGTCTTTATCATTTGGTGTTAGTGTTAAAAATGTATTTTTTCAATTCTCAAAAATAGATGATTTATTGTTTCTCTCCAAATATTTTCGGGAGTTTTTTTCTTACATTCTCTTTATCATGGCCCCGCGGGTGATGGACGGCTTGCCGTGGCTTGCTATCCTCGGTCCTATTGATGCGGGTGCCAGAGGAGCGCGCTTGGCCAGATTTCCCGCCATCAGCTCCAGTGCCTTGCTCATGAGCGGCTCCTGAGGGTCGCCCAGCTGATGGCAGATGGGATCCTCTACCCTGAAGTCGGGGGTGAATCCGTCCTTGAAGTTCATCTCGCCCAGCGAGTTTACGCACGCACCTATGGTGATGTATATGCCCCAGTCGCTGTATGGGATTCCGTTGTCGTCGCGGCCGTTCATCTCGTTGTTCAGCAGTATGTTGGTGGTGTATTTGCCGTATGAGTTTTCGCCTATGGTCACCACGTTCATGTATGGCATCAGGCCCGATATCAGCTCCTCGCTGGCACTCGCGCTATTAGCTGATATGAGTACATACAGGGTCTGGAGATGGAGCTTGGGCGATATGCTTACAAACTTCTCCTTGGCAAAATCTGGGCCGTCGGTCATCAACAGGTATTCCGAGAATTGCTTGTTGAACTTGGTCTCTATGAATACCTTGCCCTCGTTGCCGTCGGGCACCAGCATCGATGCCAGAGTGTCGAGTGTGTTCACGTATCCGCCGCCGTTAAGCCTCAGGTCGAGTATCAGGTCGGTGGGTTCGTATTTCTGCAGACGGCCTATGGCGTTCATTATGTCGGCTGTCGATTCGGTAAAAGCGTCATAGAGCAGGTATCCGTACTTGTGGCCGTCTATCTCGTCGCAGTAGGCCATCAGCACGGGGTCTATCTTGCAGAGCCTCTTGGTGATGAGGGCCGTGGTCTCCAGATTGTCGCCGTACGAGATCTCGCCGTTCTCGTCGATGCTGGCGTTGGAGTACGTGTAGCTGCAGGTCTGCTTGTTCAGCAGCTTCTCGTAGTTGCTTATAGTGAGCCTCTGCCCGTCCACCGATTCTATCACGCTGCCGCGCCTCAGGCCGGAGTTGTAGGCCGGAGTGTTGTCGTACACATAGTTTACCACTGCCACAATGTTCTCGCCCTCTTCCAGGAACAGCTCCATGTTTATGCCGTCGGTCAGCATCTCGTTGTCGAAATACGACTGGGTGTAGTTGTAGTCGTTTACCACCATCGAGAAATGGTCGTCCTTGTATCTGATACCCTCGTCGAAGAAGTCATACGGACTGTCGTACTTTGTGTAGTCGAGCGCGGGCGGTATTTTCTCGTCCCAGTAATAGCATTCCCTCGACACCTCGTCTATGAATCTCCAAGTTGTGTAGTCCTTGCCGTTTATGTACAGGGGCTGGTCGCTGTCGGGCAGGGCCAGGTCCTCGTTCTTGTGGCATCCCGACATTGCCGCTCCTATTATTATAGCAGCTAATACGTGTTTTCTGTAGTTACTTTTCATGTTATATTTTATTAGTTGAACAATAAAAAATCTGTAGCGCAAATATACTCCAAATTTTCGACACCGAGCAATATTGCCGCATATTTTTTGATTCCGTAGTTTTTTTATGGCAGCTAATGGCGATATTTTTTGACAAACTAAAAAATTGATTATCAGAGCTGACGGCAGTGCTGAGAAAAAAAGTTGAAAAAAAGTTGCCGAAAAATTTGCACAAACCAAAAATCCGCCTTACCTTTGCATCGCAATCAGGAAAAAAGATTGAGGTTCTTAGATAGAAAGTCAGCAAAAACAATAACTGCGGGAGTAGCTCAGTTGGTAGAGCACAACCTTGCCAAGGTTGGGGTCGCGAGTCCGAGTCTCGTCTCCCGCTCTTATAGGTCGCCCGGATGGCGGAATTGGTAGACGCGCAGGACTTAAAATCCTGTTGCCAGGAATGGCAGTACCGGTTCGATGCCGGTTTCGGGTACAAAATTAAAAATATTTTAATTGTTTTTGTTGAAAAATTAAGATTATTATTATGCGGGAGTAGCTCAGTTGGTAGAGCACAACCTTGCCAAGGTTGGGGTCGCGAGTCCGAGTCTCGTCTCCCGCTCAAAATTATAATAATTAAACACATCTGCGGGAGTAGCTCAGTTGGTAGAGCACAACCTTGCCAAGGTTGGGGTCGCGAGTCCGAGTCTCGTCTCCCGCTCTTTATTTTCTATTGATGTTTTAATTATTAGGTTTTAGTTAAATTGTTAAATGTTTGAAACGGTACGTCTTAATTGACGCCGTTTTTTATCAACGGTCCCTAGCTCAGTTGGTAGAGCAACTGACTCTTAATCAGTGGGTCCAGAGTTCGATCCTCTGGGGACCGACCAAGTTCAGAAATCCTCGATGATAGAAATATCGTCGGGGATTTTTTGTTTGTTTTTATGCAATCGGTTTTATTGCCGACAGCATCCAACGTTCCGTTGTATGCAATCGGCTAATAATGGTACTGCCTTCCAGGCAGGGCGTTGCGTCATTTTAACGTGGAGCGTTGCCCTGAGGGCAATACTATTATTATCCGAGGGCATACGCTCGCGGATGCCCCCGGCAACATTAAAAAAATCCTTTTGTTAAATCATTGTTAATTATCTATCCCATAAAAAATTACAAAGCCCTCCATACGTGTTTCACGTATATTTTTTAAGAAATCCGCTAATTTTTCCATTCAAAAATAACAATTATTTAAACAACTATTTTATTTTTGCATTTTGTAACGAAGATGTTTTTCAAATGAGCAAAGATATTATTAATCACGATGGTACGGTGGTGGAAATTACTGATACCAAGGTGATTGCAGAGATTTTGGTGAGCGAGGCATGCGGTACTTGCCAGGCCAAGGGGCTCTGTCATACGCAGGGCAAGAAGGTGAGTATCGAGGCTCCAAGGCCTTCCGGCAGCGATATCGCCGTGGGCGACAGCGTATATGTGAGCATGAAATCAAGTCTCGCAACTATCAGTGTAATACTGGCTTACGTGGCTCCGCTGCTGCTGATGTTCGTGGTGATGTTTTCGCTCATCGCCCTTACCGGCAGTCAGGACGTGGGATGCGTAGCCGGGCTGGCCGTGCTGCCTCTATATTATATAGTGCTCTATATGATGCGCGACAAGCTGAGGCGGAATTTCAGTTTCGAGGTTTCGAAACTGTGACAAATTGCAACTATATAGAAAAGTATAATCATAAACAATCAAAAAAACTCTTATGGATAATGTAATTGTGGTGTCACTATTGGTGCTGGGCGGCATAGCAGTGCTGGCCGCCGCTGTGCTCTATGTGATAGCCCGGAAATTCAAGGTGGAGGAGGACCCGCGTATCGATCAAGTGGCGGAGCTCCTTCCTGGTGCCAACTGTGGAGGCTGCGGCTATGCCGGCTGCAGAAACTTTGCTGAGGCTTGCGTCAAGGATCT
>JAZUEG010000365.1:0-4037 GCA_045640025.1 Bacteroidales bacterium | reverse complement strand
CCCATGTCGATCTCTATGGAAGCCTGCGACGCCTCTATCTCGGCCAGGTCGGCCACATAGTTCCGGCTGTTCATCACTATACGGCTGATAGTCTGGAGGCTGGTCTGCAGCTTAGTCCTCGCATCGTTTGGCTTGCCTATGCCCTTCAGCAGCATGCCCCATTGCAGATACACCGACGATACAGCAATATTCCTGTCGATCTCGGTATGATACATCTGGGCATATTCCAGAGCCTGAGTCAGGCAGCTGATGGCCTCGTCATAGTTGCCGTTCTGATTCTCTATGGCGCTCATCTCGCATAGTATGCGCAGCGGCTCACGGTATCTGCCCCTTACCTTGCGGTATTTGGCCAGCGCATTACGATAATGACGCATCGCCATCTGAGGCTCATCCTTCTCCACATAGATATCGCCGCGCATCATGTCCATCATGGCATACATCTCGCGAGGCATCTTGCGGATCTTAATAGCCTCAGCCAAAGCCAGTTCGCGCAGGGCCTTGTCAGATTCGCCCAGCTTCAGGTGCACCGATGCCATGTTTATCCTGCCGAGATATTCCTCGTATGGAGTATCAGCCAGCGACAGTGCCCTCTGCCCCAGGTCGCGGGCCTTGTTGCGGAGGCTGTTTATCCTGCAAAACTCCGAGAACTCCAGTATATGCGCAAACACATCGCTCTCGTCGCACATCAGAGTCTTGTCGTAATAGTCTTCAGCCGATACCATATCTATTCCCAATACCGACAGCCTTGCCATCAGCTTGTACTTATCGAACCTGGACAGCGACGTATCGGACATAGCCTTCAGCCTGGCCTGCGGTGCCTTTCCCTTGTCCACAAGCCGCAGCACATCAGCCAGCTCGGGCCTGTCGGCATATCCGGCATATCCATCGGCAAACACCGAGGCGCACTCCTTGGCGGTATTTATCTCCATGCGCATGGAGCTCATGGATACCGACGTGCTGTCTATACAGTTGTACAGGGTATACAATACGCTCTCCTGGGCATTCAGCCTGCCCGCCGTACAGAGTATTATTATAGCTAATATGGTTGCCGTATGTTTCCTCATCTAAGTCTCGGTTATGCTTTATATATATTTCATGCAAAGATATATAATTTTTCTATTATTAGCCTGAGTATCATTTATTATTTTTTCAGCTAATACAATTTATAATACATGGCTCCGCATAATTTTGAAAAATTAACATAGCCACTAATAATTTTTAACTAATTAAAATTTCGATTTCCCCGTCAAAAAACATATCTTTGCAACTGAAAAACAACATAGTATCTACCAATACTAAGTACACATTACAATCAACAAGATATACTAACAATAAAAATTTATATCCAATGAAAAGAAAGATACTTACGGCATCCATAGCCGCGCTGCTTATCTTAGGATTATCGAGCGGATGCAAGAAGGCGTTCGAAGACCCCGACCAAACCTACAACCCCGACAGCGACAAGGAGGTGATAGACAAAGTAATCAACTCCGACGAGGACCTCGAGGAAGTGATATCCGGCACCGTAGACAACAACCCCGACGACCAGACATTCGACCTGAACACCGCCAACAAGATCATAGGCAAGGGCGCATCGGTGGCAGTGGAAGGCACGGGAGCATCAGCTGATGGCGCAATAGCCACCATCAGCAAGAGCGGATGCTACATAGTGGAAGGCAAAATAAGCGACGGCCGTCTGCTGATAGACCTCGACAAGAGCGACAACGGAACCGTGAAGCTGATACTCAACGGAGCCGACTACACATCCACAACCGGCGCCGCGCTCAAGATCAAGACCTGTCCCAAAGTCTCCATAATGCTGATGGACGACACATACAACAAACTGGTATCCACTGCCACCGCCGACACATCGGCCGCAGTGCAGAGCTCGCAGGACATACTCCTATCGGCCGGCCCCAAGCAGACAGGCGAGCTGCACGTAAGCAGCGTGAAAAACCACGCCATAAAGACCACCGACGGAATAATCATAAAATCGGGAATCTATGACATACATTCGGCTGAAAACGACGGCATCCAGGCCAAGGACTACATAATGATAGAGGGAGGCAAAATTTATGTATCAGCTGCACAGCACGCCCTAAAGACCACATCCACCAAGGAGAACAAGGGTTTTGTAATGATATCGGACGGCGACCTGACCCTCACATCCAACAACCTGGCCACCGACGGCAAGGACGCCATACACGCCGAAGGCTCTGTAAACATAACCGGCGGCAAGATGAAGCTGGAATCCTCCAGCGACGGCATCTACTCCGGCGCCCACATTCTGATAAAGGACGGCAACATAAGTATCTCTAATTCCGACAAGTGCATAGCGGCACTCGGCAACATCACCATAGACGGCGGCGATATCACCCTGTCGCCCACAGCCTATAAGACATCAGCAGAAGAGGGCAGCGGACACGGCATCACATCCAAGAAAACCGACGCCGGCACTCGCATCGGCAATGTAACCATCAACGGCGGCAAGGTGACCATCACCAAGGCATACGAGGGCATACAGGGCGTGGCCATCACCATTAACGGCGGCACTGTATTAGTAAACTCGCTGGACGACGCCATAAACGCCAGCGACGGCAGCAGCTCACAGCCCGGCGGATGGGGACAGCGGCCTCCAATGCCAGGACAGGGCGGATCTCAGCAGTCGTCGAAATGCGGACTCTACTTCAATGGAGGATTCGTAATGGTGACATCGCAGGGCGACGGCATCGACAGCAACGGAGAGCTTGTAATTAAGGACGGAATACTGCTTGTAAGCCAGAACGGCCAGGGCAACGAGCCAATAGACGCCGGCGACGGATACGAGCCCACCATAGAGGGCGGTGTAGTAATAGCCGCAGGATCGCAGGGAATGGCATCAGCTCCCAAGAGCTCCCAGACAGCATTCTTCACATCGGCAAGCGGACAGGCCAGCAAGTATCTGGCCGTAAACGACGCCGACGGCAAGAACATTATCGCATGGAAGATTCCACAGGCATACCAGGTAATCACCGTATCAGCTCCCGAAATGGGAACAGGCTCTTACACATACATCACCAATGCCACCGTAAAGGGCACCGAGCACACACCAGGCACAGGATTCTACTATCCAGCCGAATCGGCCACAGGTACAGGATCTGCGATAAGCCTCACCACGGGACAGTGCACATCCACTGTTCAGGGCGGAATGGGAGGCCCGGGAAGGCCAGGCTGGTAGTATATATCGCCATTAGCTGCAAAAAAACAACAAAATACAATAAAAAAATTACAAAAAACGCCTGTTTGCATTAAACCTTTCACCATATCGCAAGTCTTAATGACAAAAAGGCGTTTTGTGCATTTATATCGTCTACAATAGAAATGGACAAAAGCATACTGGACGAGTTTACCCCGATAGGCCTCAAGGACATAGGAAAGGCCAATTTCATGAACAGGGTAGACACCAAGTTTCCGCTAAGAACCGACACGCTGTTTGAGAAGATACTGCCCGACATAATCCACGACTATTACATTGTGGAAATCAAGGGGCTGAGGTACATGGGATACCGAACAGTATATTTCGACACGCCCGACAACATGTTTTTCAAGAGCCACCACAACGGCAAGCTGGACCGCTACAAGGTGCGCAAGCGTACCTATCTGGACACCGGAAATGTTTTTCTAGAGGTGAAGCACAAGAACAACAAGGGCAAGACCAAGAAAAAGCGCATCGAGATCACTACCGGGCTCAGCGAGATTTACCCCGAGGAATACGATTTTCTGAGGGAGCTGATACCTTACGAACCCGAGAGCCTGAAGGCCGTGATAGAGAACCACTTCCACCGCATCACGCTGGTGCGCAAGGACATGGGCGAGCGCTGCACCATAGACTGCGAACTGGGTTTTGCCGACGGGCTGGGCAATCCGAGCACCGAGACCAACGGATTCTCGATGGTGGAGCTCAAGCACGAGGCCGGCGCCCCTAAATCGCCACTGCAGAAAGTGCTGGCGCGCTACAAGATCAAACAGACCGGATTCAGCAAATACTGCATAGGCAG
>JAZUEG010000364.1:0-2447 GCA_045640025.1 Bacteroidales bacterium | reverse complement strand
CCTATAGGTGTGGAGGTAGACGACCACGGCTGTCCTCTGGATGCCGATAAGGACGGAGTTCCCGATTACCTCGATAAGTGCGACAATACTCCCGAGGGCGTTGCCGTGGATGAGAACGGCTGCCCTGTAGATACCGACAAGGACGGCGTAGCCGACTACCTCGACAAGTGTCCTGATACTCCAGAGGGCATGCCTGTTGATGAGAACGGTTGTCCTATCGACGAGGACGGCGACGGAGTAACCGACGCTCTCGATAAGTGTCCAGGCACTCCTGCCGGAGTAAAGGTAACAGCTGAGGGCTGTCCTGTGGATACCGATGGCGACGGCATTCCAGACTACCTCGACAAGTGTCCCGATGTGCCCGGCGTAGCCGCCAACAACGGCTGCCCAGAGGTCAAGAAGGAGGTTCTCCAGCTCTTCAAGAAGGCTCTCAACGGCATTCAGTTCCAGACCGGAAAGGCC
The DNA here is from genome assembly GCA_045640025.1 of Bacteroidales bacterium. GTDB lineage: Bacteria > Bacteroidota > Bacteroidia > Bacteroidales > UBA3824 > UBA3824. Next base: position 1,985 of record JAZUEG010000364.1, on the reverse strand, counting down.
ACAATTCTCCGTGCGTCTTTCCCGATACTCGATCAGATAGCCAGCACAATGAAGAACAATCCTACCTACAAGCTCAATATCTACGGCCATACCGACAATGTGGGCAATGCGGCCAGCAACCTCCAGCTCTCCAAGGACCGCGCCAACTCGGTAATGCAGTATCTCCTGGGCAAGGGCATAGAGGCCGAAAGACTTAATGCTGAGGGATTTGGCGACACCAAGCCTGTGGTTCCAAACACCACATCGGCCAACCGCGCCAAGAACCGCCGCGTGGAGTTCGAGGTAGAGTTCCTGGCTCCAGCAGAGGCCGAATAGCACCTCGATCATGCGGCACATTTTCACTGTATTAGCTATAATATTGTGCATCCATGCAACGGCGCAGGAAGTTGAGGTTCCCACAATTACCTCTGTAAGAGTGGATTACATCACCGGCCTGCCCGTTGTTCAATGGACTGTAAGCAATCCTGACGATATCGACGGCTACATCATCAAGCGCCTGATAGTGGATGGCGACGGCGTGGTGGCCAATACTTACAACAATGTGGCTGTAATAGACGGTGGCCGGGTTTTCAGCTATCTGGATACCTCCACGGCCTACGGCACATCGGCCCGCCCAGAGGATAGGAGCGAGGTGTACCGCGTGTCGGCCTTCCGCAAATCCGGCGACCGCATCTACTACTCGCTCATGAGCCCCGAGGCAGCCACGCTCACCGCGTCGGGATTCTACGATTTTTGTACCGAATCTTTCGCCATCAGCTGCGATAGTTCCATTTCAGCTGATGCCTATGTTCTTCGCGACTGCACATCCGGCGGGGCGCTCTCCAAGGGCCAGAGTCCAGAAATCAAATACCATTTCGCTGATTACCAGCCGGTACGACGGTTGGCCGTGGATGCGGTTTTGGTTGATGGCACCATTGTGGGATCGCCGGTTATTGAGATAGAGGCCACTGGCAACATATCGCCCGGTGTGCTCGCAATCTCCGATATCACACTCGACGACCGCGGTCAGGGACTGGATATCCAGTACCTGTATTCCGGGTCGCCGTCGGTATCACGCTTTGCCATTATCCGTGAGTTGGGCGGTGCAGCTGATACAGTATTGGTGGTTCCGGTTCCGGTTGGGGATTTCCGTGACTGTGATATCGGGGCCGACTGCTCTCAACTATACAGTTACAAGATAGCGGTCTATAATTCATGTTTTCAGCTGATAGCAGAATCGGAGGCGGTATCCAATATTGTATTAGCTGCCCAAAACTCCGTTATGGCGGTGGAGCTCGATTGGAATGTCCCCGAATTTTACGGGCGCACAATTCAGAGCGCATCGCTGATGATGTCTGTGGACGGCGGCGATTTTCAGGAGCTGTATTCCACCGCCGGAAGTGAGCACGGTTTCCGCCACGTATTAGCTGAAATGATAACCGACGATGTACAGCTTTCGGGAAAATTCCGCTATCAGCTGAGATACCTTTTCACCGACGGCGGCGTGGCCAAATCCAACATTGTGACCGTGATGCAGAGCCCCGTGATTCGTGTGCCAAATGCGCTGAATCCCATGAGCGAGATAGAGGAAAACAGGTTTTTCCGCCCCGTGGTGGGTTTTGTGAGCGATTATCAGCTGATAATCTACAATAAGCACGGCGCCCCGATTTTCAGGACCTTCGATATGGCCGAGGGCTGGGACGGACGCGACCGCAGATCGCATCTCTGCGAGCCGGGAGCGTATATTTTCGTGATCAGCTGCAGGCAGGCCGACGGCAGCCAAGTGGAAAAAAAGGGCTGGGTAAATCTGGTATATTAACAGAAAAGGCGTATCGAAAGTCTTGTTTTCGATACGCCTTTTTTGTGTCTTGATGTGTGGGTTGGGCTACTGCTTGTCGGCATCCACCTCCACCATCATGCCCTTGGTCTTGGCGAAGATGCGTGGGTTTTCGAGGTCTTCGCAGATAAGGCCCGGTAGATAGTATGTGCCTGCGTATGTGGCCGTT
>JAZUEG010000363.1:0-9519 GCA_045640025.1 Bacteroidales bacterium | reverse complement strand
ATCTCGCCGGTCAGCGGTCGTTCCTCGCTTGCCTTCCAGATATAGCCCTCGCCCCGGTAGCCGTTGCGCATATCCTCGCATCCGCACAGTATCAGTCTGCCGGTGCCCTTGCCTGCCGCTATCCTCGCCAGTACGGCCAGTATCGCCGTATTGTCCTGCATGCCCCTCAGAGTACCGCAGTCCAGAGGAAATTTGTCTATGTCAAAGTTGGCTGTCTCTATATACCTGTTCATCTTTATTCTTGCACTTTAATTTTCAACTGTTCCTTATCACATAGTTCTTGCTCGGCAGCTTGTATCTGTTCAGCAGCGTCATCAGCGTCTTCGATGGGTCGCCCAGCTTGTTGTAGTTCGGGTCCTTTGTGTCTACCACATCCCTCGGCACCAGTACCACAAAGTCCGCGCTTGCCATTCCGCTGTCGCGTCTGCCAAGTATCACGCAGGGCATATCCCCGCGCCTCAGCACCATGTCATTGTAGTTGGTCCCTCGCCGGTACACATAGTAAGGCTTGCCGGCCTGTGCGCTTGTGTCTATTATCCGGATTCTCCGCATTGCGGGGTCCAGCTTGTCGTTCAGGCACAGCTCCAGGTTCACCGTCTGCCCGTTGTACCTCACCATGTGCAGGGTCTCCTTGCGCCAGTCCTTCAGCAGTCCCAGAAGCGTATATAGCGGTGTCAGCATATAATACACCAGTCCTATCAGCATCGGTTGCCTCAGGCACATGGGCAGTATCATCACCCCCAGTCTCTTTATGTCGGTATCCAATATTCTCATCGTCAGTGCTCCATGTAGGTTATCTTTATCTCGCCCGGTATCAGATACCCGGCGTACGGCTCATACAGGTCCGCTATCTCGCTTGTGCGTCCGTCCGTCTGCCTTACCGCCTCGCAGTGCCGCACCTCTACTATGTCCACGCCCTTCACCCTTTGCAGGGCGTCTATCAGCGCCGTGTGGCTGTACTCGCCGTTGAATGGCAGGTTGCACAGATACTGTCTTATCGCCTCCGTGCATTTCTCGTCCACGCTGTCCTTGTGCATCAGAGCGTCATACCATATTGATATGCTCGCATTGTAGATATCGCCCGGCTGGTTTATCAGCTGAGTCCTCACCCCGGCATACTTTATCCTCGATATGTAGTGCTCTATCAGGGCCTCGCAATTCGGATACTCGCAATCCTCTATCTGGCAGGGGCGCCCGTCCTTGTCGCCAGCCACCTTCAGCACCAGCACACCGGTATTCGCATCTATCGCCACAGCGTGCTTTATTATCCTGCGCTTCTCTATCTCGCTCTCCTCCATACCATCCGTCACAAACTCCCCATACTCATCAAGGGGCACGTTGTGGATATACTCCAGAAGTTTTCTCGCATACCACTCAGGACGTCCGGGACTCTGCCTGTTTATCAGTTCCTCAATCTCGTCCTGAACCGTCCCGAAAATCCGCTCCAGTGCATACGTGCAATACGCCGCTATGTAGATCAGCAGTCCCTCGATGCTCGCCTTCCCGAAATGGTCGCCGAAATCCTCGCCGTCCTCTATCCCGTAGAGCTCCTTCAGCATCGGATTGGTCATAAACTGAGCCTTCAGCTCATCCGTAATTTCTTTCAGTGTCCTCATGATACTATAAAGTCTATCTCTATACCCATGTAGTTGATGCCGCCGATCTCTGTCTCCAATGAGGTGGCGGGCATTATGTTGTTTACAGTGTAGTACTGTGTCATTGCCTTGTTGCCTTGTGTGTCGGGCAATGTGAGTGCGGCGACAGGCTCCAGGTTGTCGCTCAGGCTTATGCCGTTGGCAAGGGCTATGTCTAAGGCCTTGGAGGCATCGCCAGTGTGTTGCAGCGCTATGTCGAGCAGCGTCTGCCCTTCGTATGTGATTATCTCTGTCATACTTTCACGCTTATTACTGAGTTTCTTACCTGTACCTGTGCGTTTATGTTGTCATACTCCAGCGATACTGTTACCCTCTGCGTTATCTCGCGGTCGGTGGCGTTGCTCTTTACGTACTGGCTGAGGCTGGCGCCAAGCCGGGGATATTCTTTCCATTCGCCCTGCTCGGTTTCAAGGATCAGCCCTGCGCATTGCTCTACTGTCTCACCCAATGTAAGACGGCCTTTGCTTATCAGGAGGTCGTTGTTTTCGTCTAAAAGTATGCCTTTCATAATGATCAATGTTTTTTAGTCTGCATCCTCTATGGATGAGAAATCCTCTTTCTGAAGGTTGGCCAGCGCGAATGTGATATTTGACTGATATGTCAAGCCTCCGTCCTGAATGCCTACGGCGGAATTTTCCAAAGCGTCTATTATTCCGTCTATCCGTGCCGACATCTTGTCGAGTTGGGTGCGGAGGTCGTTTATATGTATCGACTCGCACTTAATCTCCATACTCTCCACCTTGGAACAGTTGCATATCAGTACATCCTTGAGGCCGTTGGTGGCTATGCCCGCCACCATACTGCCAACCTCCGGAAACACCACCACTCGGGTGCCGGTTCCTTCCGAGGTAACTGATGACAGGCGGCAGTCGTAGAGTTCCAGTCCGTCGGTGGTAATGTCGCAGGTGTGCTGTTGCTTGTCAACTTTGGTTACCTCGCCTACAATGAATCCGCCTCCGGATGATTTTTTTACAATAGTCTGTATCAGTTTTATGAGATTGTCCTCTACGCTCATAGTTTGTAACTTAATGTGTTTTCGCGCCGCCAGCCATTCTGCGAGAATGTTATCTTGACGTCCTTAATCAGATACTTGCCCTCGCGCTCGGGGTTCTCGCTGTCGATAAGGGTGAGTGTGTCGCCGGGCATTGTGCGTGGTATGCCGAATCCCGTGATAGAGCCTTCATAACCATCGTAACTGTGCTTGCTTAGTTCTGACTTGATGCGCTTCTTGAGTTCCGCCTCAGTCTTTACCTCAGAGCCAAAGTTCATTGTCCTGCGCTCGGCTCCGTCCTCGTCCTTGCCCTCGGTGGCGGTGATCACTTTGCCGTCTTTCTGTCTGGCCTTGCCTGTGATGAACAGTTTGCGGTCTTCTTTCTTTACAAACTTCAGGCTGTTGCCTGCCACATTGGGTACCAGTTTCTTGTCGGCAAGTTTCTTGAGCAATGTGCCATCCCTCGTGCCGAATGCGTAGGTGTGGCTGTTGAATCCTTTGAAGTCGTACGCCCAGAAGCAGCGTATGGTTTTGTCGGTCTCGTTGAGCCTTATGCAGAATCCAACCTCCTCCTTTATTTTCTTGGCTACGGCGTATGGCGTTACATCTTTCATAATGTAGCCACCCGAGAATGTGTAGTCAACGCAGTCTATCTTGTAGCCGGGGAACAAGTCCTTCAGGAGTTGCTCCAGAGTAACGCTCTTGTAACTCTTGGTGATATGGTCGGCGTGCTTGTACTTGTACCAGGCGTCGTCAACCTCCAGCACCAGCGGTGTGCCGTCGCCAATGGCGGACAGATATCCTGAAAACTCTGTCGCCATCTCGCCATTGTAGCCGAGGTCTATGGTTACAGGGTCGCCCTTCTTTATGATATCGAGTATCTTCTTGTCGCCTCCCACTGGCATATTGCGTGGCAGGGTGAGTTTTGCTGTAGTGCCTATGGTGTCCACACTTCGCTCAATGGTGAGTTCGGTGAGGCCATCGATTATGAGTTTGCCAATGGTGACTTTTGCGCTTGCGGTGTAATACATTTCAGTTTTTTGCGTTATGTGTTTAAATTCACTTTAAACAAGTTTTAAGACTATGAAAAGACTACTTTTAACATTCTGCCTGTTTGTAATGGCAGTTTGCGCAATGGCGCAGAAGGTTGACCTCGGCAAGGTGATTATCGATAAGGATAACTGCACTATCACGGTAAAGAGTTCCGGTAAGACTTTCAATCTTTACGGCGACGTGAAGGTCGTGGAATCTTTCCCAGATTTGAGGGTGCGTATTGTTACCAGTCATCCTGACCTTGAGGTTAAGAAAGTGGAATACACTCCCAGAAATTGTGGAGAGTTCAGGTTCGTGGATAGTTTTGCTGATTTCACCATTAAGTTCGTGGATAGTTTCCCAGATATCGAAATCAGGTACGTAGACTCATTCCCAGGTATCAATCACTGATTGTAAATGCGGCGTTCAGACTCTTGGCTTTCAGTTGATACTTTACGGTATCTGGATAATCTTCCAGTACGTGCAAGTCTCGCAGACTCTCAAAATAGATTGAATTTATTCCAAGGTCAGTCATTACCTGACATTCCAAGATTTCGAAAATATCGGGAGTCTCAAAGAGTTCCCTCACTTGCTTCATCTTGGCTGAGGGGTACTGATGATTGGACAGATCCACAAGGATGCCGCTCATCGTAATTTCCCATTGGTTGAGTCCCATATCCTCCACTACAGTATTGTCACTGCCCGCAATAGTCGTGGCGGTGATTTTTTTTGTCCTCTCGAATTTCAACATAGGCGCGGCGGCCAATATGCTGCCGTCGCCTTCTGTCAAAATATTGTTTCGGAACTCATAGACCTTGCCGTTCTTGGCGCTCTTTATCTTCAGATCGGCGAATGTGCTGTCGTTTACCAGTATCTCAACTCCTTCAAGTTTGTGCTCGTATGGCTCCACCTTTGGGCGGTTGTTGCTCCTGGCCACGAGCGCAGTGTCTATCAGACGCCCTGCCACACTTACTGCAAGGCCCTGCGCCGCCACAATGGTATTGTGCTGGGCTATTGCATTGCCTTCTATCATCTTGGGCAGATAGCCGAAGGCCTTCTTGTATCGCTCGTTAAGGTCTATGATTAAACTACTCATTGTTTGGTGATTTTGCTCCCAACAGCCCCTTGTCGGCGAGCCACTGTATCTGACGGAACTTCTCCATCCAGATATCATCGCTCAGCCTCTCGGGGAATGGGATATGGAAATACAGGCTCATTAGTGCGTCGGCTTTCCTTATCTCGTCGGTGACGGTTGGAATGTCACCGGCATCAATCTTCGGATAGCCTTCTAACAGTTTTTTATGACCGCGGTTCTTACCACGAGCAACTTGCTGAGAGCGTCGATCGCTCCGGCAAAGAGGCCGTCGTCAGCCTTCACCTGCTCCTTGCTGGTGAGCACGCAGGCGTTCACGAGGATTTCCTTGGCCTTGTCGGGGCTCTTGTCGTACCATTTCTCGAACTCGCCCTGAGTCTTACGGTCTGGCACTCTTACCAGCACATCGAGGGTTTCTGTTGCGTCCTCGTCCTTGGGAAGGGTTGCGATCTTAATCTTGTTCTCGCCGTAGCGGTCCTTCATCGCCTTGATGAGTTCGGCTGTGATGCCGTCTTTCAGTTCTTCTGCCATTGTATTTATGTCTTTAAAGATTGTTGTTGCAAACGGGGTCCGTTTTTTTAGAAAATGCTATACATTATCTTCCCTGATTTTCCCATTATATCCAAAAAAAATAATTATATTTGCGGATTCAATAATCAGAAATCAGAAATGCCAATGCTCACTGACCGCGAAATAAAACAGAACCTGATAATCCAGACCAAATTCTGGAACAGCGTGGAGGGATACGAGAAGGGTAAGACCCAGCAGTTTTGGAACTCAATCCTGAAATGCCTGGACAACTCAATAGACCCCAAGCAGTATATCGAATACGAGAAACAGGTGAAGGAGCCGCAATCCGGCAATACCAAGTTCATTGACGGATACATTGCCGGTACGCGTGTTATGATAGAGCAGAAATCCAGCAAGATAGACCTCAACAAGCCTGAGACTCAGAGCGACGGAACGAGGCTTACCCCTTTCGAGCAGGCCGCACGATACGACAACTGGCTTCCGCTTGACGAGAGGGCAAAGTTTATCGTTTGCTCCAACTTCCGCACAATAGAGATACACGACCGCAACAAGCCTCTGGAGCCACCTACAATAATTCCATTTACAGAAGACGGCGTTTCCAAGAATTACCACCGCCTGAAGTTCCTGCTCGATGCAGGCTCCACTGTGTCGGCCCTTGAGGTTGCCGTATCGAAAAACGCCGCGGCTCTTATTGGTGAGGTGTATTCTGATATCACCAAACTTTACACAAAAGAGGAACTTACTCCAGCCCTGCTGCGTCAGATAAACATATTCTGCGTAAGACTGGTGTTCTGCGTGTATGCCGAGGACTCGCTGGTATTCAGCAAGAAGGATATGTTTGGCAATTACCTGAAAAAGTTCAACAACGACAAGGACGAGTTCCGCCTGCATATCAGGGAATTGTTCCGTGTGCTGAATACGCCAAACGATTTGAGAGATCCCGACGAGACAAGCATTAATGAGTTCCCATACACCAACGGAGGACTTTTCTCAGAGGATTATCCCATACCGAGACTCAGGGAGAATATCGCATTTAATATCACTCAGAGGATTTCCCTTGAGTTCGATTGGAGTCCGATAAATCCTACAATATTCGGCTCAATGTTCGAGAGCACGCTGTCCTCCAAGAGCCGCAGGGAAGGCGGAATGCACTACACCATTGCCGAGAATATCAACAAGGCGGTAGGTCCGCTGTTCCTCAATTCACTAAGGGAGCAACTTGCTGACATAATGCGCCTTAATGAGCCGGCAGAAAAGACGGGCCGTCTCATCAGCCTTCAGCAGAGGCTCTCCGAGATTCAGATACTCGACCCCGCCTGCGGATCGGGCAACTTCCTCACATACACGTATATGGAACTAAGGCGTCTGGAAAACAAGATACTCTACGAACTTAGGTTGCTTGGCCACGCCTTGCCCCAAAACCCGATAAAGGTTTCAATGAGTCAGATGCACGGATTCGAGATCAACGATTTCGCGGTGGATACGGCCAAGACAGCATTGTGGATAGCGCAAAACCAAATGCTGCACGAGACGTTCGCCATTATAGGCAACAGTCTGCCCGAACTTCCGCTCTCCAATATCGACACAATCCATTGCGTGAACGCCCTCACCACCAAATGGGAAACCTTGGCCGACCCTCAGAAAATCAACTACATAGTCGGCAATCCGCCTTTCGTGGGAGCACGACTTCAGACCGAGGAGCAAAAAGCCGAGGTGTTTAATATTTTTGGCAAGGATTGGGAAAATGTCATAGACCTCGATTACGTTTGCTGTTGGTACAAACTTGCAGTGGATTTTATGAAACAGAACCCAAAAATCAAGTGCGCACTTGTATCAACAAACTCGATATGTCAGGGCGAGCAGGTTGCCAACCTATGGAAGCCGTTGTTTGAGGCAGGCCTTGTTATCAACTACGCCTACACTACATTCCGTTGGGAAAGCGATTCCAATGGAATGGCTCACGTACATTGCGTTATCGTTGGGTTCGCTTTGGAGGCCGACGAGAAGAAATTTTTATTCAATGCCGAAGGTGTAGTCTCTGATGCCAAAAATATAAACTCGTACCTCGTTGACGGACCTAATGTATTCGTGGAGAGTCACAAAAATCCAATTTGCAACGTTCCCAAAATGTGTTTTGGCAGTCAGCCAAGAGACGGAGGAAATTTGGTTCTCTCGGAACAGGAAAGGGCGGATTTTATCTCGCAGGAGCCTGATACTGAACAATTCATAAAATTGTATCTGGGTGCAGAGGAGTTTCTTAACAACAAGAGACGGTATTGCATTTGGCTCAACGGTGCAAATCCAACCGATATGGCCAAATCAAAATTGATAATGGAACGTATCGCCAAGGTAAAGGAATTCCGTGAAGCGTCCAAGGCCAAGACAACCAACCAATACGCCAAAGTATCATACAGGTTTGCGCAGGTGGCTCAGCCTGATACGGATTATCTTGCATTGCCAAGAGTCTCGTCAGAAAAAAGAAAATATATTCCAATAGGATTTTTGGACAAGGATATCATTGCAAGCGACCAAATCCAAATCATCCCCAATGCCACGCTCTACGAATTTGCCATACTTACCTCGAGCGTACATAATATCTGGATGCGTCTGGTGGCAGGTCGTTTGAAGAGTGATTATAGATATTCCAAGGACGTTGTTTACAACAATTTCCCCTGGCCGGAGATTGACGAAAGTCAGAAAAAGAAAATTGGAGAGTGCGGACAGAAAATCCTCGATATCCGCGCCAAATATCTCAGCGACCCCAAGACAAGCCTCGCCACACTCTACGGCGACAATCTAGACCTGATATTCGGTGACCTCAGCGCCGCCCACAAGGCCAACGACAAGGCCGTGCTCTCGCTGTATGGCCTGCCCTCCAACGCCAACGACGAGGAGGTACTGGCCGAGATTATGCGGAGGTATGTGGAGATTGCGGGGTAAGGTAATTAATAAAGAAGGGTTTGTTGATATGGATATAACAGAATATCAGCAGGTGAAAGATCTCACCTATCTTGAGTATTGCGATTATCTGCAGGGCAAATACGGCATTGGGCTGGATGATTATATGACTAAATCGTATAATGAAAAGCGTAAATGCAAAAGGACTTCGGAGGGATTGTTTGCCCATCACAAGAGAGAGGATACGGCAGCTAAGTTGTCCAACAAAATAAATGCTATGATCTATCCTTTTGAATGGCAGTTGAAGGAGAATATTGTGTATTGCGATTATCTGGAACATTTATTGCTACACGTACTTATCTGCAAATACCCAGCAAAAGAAAAGTTGGACTCTGAAATAGTTGGCATAGGAGGGGTCACAACTTTTATAGTTCCTGAACTGAACGATTTGTATTGTGGCTGGGAGCCTAAACACCAATGGAGAAAGAATTGTTTCGACAAGGTAAAGAACGATTATATGGTGTATTTCGATTTGATAGATAGGATTATTCATTTTTCAAAAGACAATTTGAATTGCAGCATATTGAGATTTTTGTGCAGAAGTTCCCTTAGCCCTTGTGAAATCTTGAACGAGAAACAAAAACAATTATTCAGAATAATCATCGCATTGCATACACAAGTCTGGGGTGTGCAATACACCAAAGAATACATTATTGATTCTATGCGTTGGTTGATAAGGGCGTTCTAATAAGGAGATTTTATTTATATTTTGTAGATTTCTTGCTATTGATTCATTTATTTGTAAATAAAGAAAGGCCTTGATGCCGCGAGTGGTGAAAGCCTCTCCTTCCGCTAAGCATCTTAGCCTTTCAGAAGTCAAATGTACAAACATTATTTTCATATTCCAAATTTTTTAACAATCGGATTCTATTAGTTGCCCTGAGGTGCACGAGCGAAACTCCCGACGCCAAGTTGAGGCGCATCGCCAAGGTGCGCTCCGACTTCGCATACTTCGTGGAGTATTATTTCGGCCATTATGCCAAGGATCGTGAGACTGGCGAGTACATTAAGCCCGCCAGATTCCACCGCGACGCCGCCAAGGAGATTCTCCAGAGCCACGACCTCCGCGCCGTGTTCCAATGGCCGAGAGGCCACGCCAAATCCACATATATGGATATCATAATTCCTATGTGGCTAATGGCGCATCAGGGATATGGAGCGGTTTATGGGATACCGCGCATTTCAGAAGGAGTATATGAACAACCCCATCACCGAGGGCGCTGTATTCAGCCGCAAGGATATCCGCTATGGCAAGGCCC
>JAZUEG010000362.1:0-4819 GCA_045640025.1 Bacteroidales bacterium | reverse complement strand
AGGAGTTTTACTCTGTGCAGGGCGAGGGACTCAACGCCGGTCATGCCGCATATTTTATCCGTCTGGCCGGGTGCGATGTATGCTGCCCCTTCTGCGACAGCCGCAATACCTGGAAAGTTGGTGACTATCAGCCTGTTGATGTAGCCGAAATAGCACTGCGCGCATCGCAGGTGCCGTCATGCAATGTGGTGATTACCGGAGGCGAGCCTCTCATGCACGATCTGGAGCCTCTCTGCGCCGAGCTCGAAAGATACTGCCTCTCGGTATGGCTCGAGACATCAGGCTCGCATCCCATATCCGGCAGTTTCGATTGGATATGCGTATCGCCCAAGAAAAACAAGCCTCCGCTCGACGAGGTGCTCGATCTGGCCAACGAGCTCAAGATGGTGATCTCCACGGCCGACGATCTGGCCATGGCGGAGCTCTACGCCCAGAAAGTGCCTGCCGAATGCGCCCTCCTCCTGCAGCCCGAGTGGAGCAACCGCGACCAGGCCATGAAACTCATTTTCAACTACGTGCTCCAGAATCCTATGTGGAAAATCTCCATACAGACCCACAAGATTATGGATGTGCGATAATCATTCAAATTATATGGAAGAGACTTTTTCGTTAGGATGGATCGATAATATACTGCTGGGAGTGCTGGCGCTGCTTCCGGTATGCCTGATATTGTATTACATATACCGCAAGGACCGACGCAAGGAGCCTCTCAGGACCCTGGCCATCGCCTTCGGCTGGGGATTCCTTACCATAATCTCAGCCATCATCATAGAGTTTTCCATTACAGCTGATAGCGCTTTTGTTGAAAACTACTTTGTGATAGCCCTTGCCGAGGAGGGCGGCAAGATGGCGGTTCTCCTTCTCTACATCTGGAAACACAAGGATTTCGACGACTCGTTCGATGCCATAGTGTACAGCGTGGCGGTGTCGCTCGGTTTTGCCGCATCAGAGAATCTCTTTTACGTATACCAGAATGGGTATCAGGTGGCGCTCATGCGTGCGCTGCTCTCGGTGCCGGGCCACGCGTGTTTCGCAATATTCATGGGCTATTACTTCGGCCAGGCCAAAACCCATTTCTATTACGGACGCAGGCCCAAGATGATGCTCTCGCTGGCCAAGTCGCTGGGCCTGGCCATAGCGGTGCACGGCACTTACGACTATCTGCTCACCGACTCTGGCTGGTTTGGATTTTTCCTGCTCTTTGTGATAGCCATGGATGTGGCGGCCTTCAAGCTGGTGCGCATGTCAGCTGATACCGACCGCCCTATGATTACTGATATATAAAATTCTCATACAAAATATATTATGCTCAAGGACAAACTTAAAGACCGCAATATTATCCTCGCCTCGGGGTCGCCCCGCCGCAGGGAGCTCTTGCAGATGATGGGCCTCGATTTCACCGTGAAGACCAAGCCCACCGACGAGGTATATCCCGATACACTCCCCGTTGATCAGGTTTCGGAATATCTCGCCAGGCTTAAGGCGGAGGCCTTCAGAGAGGATGTATCAGCTGATGGCAAACTTATAGTGATAGCCTCCGACACCACAGTAGCCGTTGATGGCGAGATTTTAGGCAAGCCCAGGGACCGCGGCGATGCCATGGCCATGCTCCGCAAGCTCTCCGGCAAGAGCCACTCGGTATTTTCCGGTGTATGTATCATGTCAGCTGATGGCACAGAAACATTCACGGCCCGCACCGATGTGTGGTTCCGCGAGATCTCTGACGAGGAGATAGCATATTACGTGGACAACTACAAGCCGTACGACAAGGCCGGGGCATACGCCGTTCAGGAATGGATAGGCGCCGCCGCAATATCACGCATGGAGGGCAGCTATTACAATGTGGTGGGCCTCCCAACTCAGATGCTATACGTGAAACTGAACGAGATGTTCTAATGCTTTTTTTTTGTTGAAAATAATTCTTTTTAATTAAGAAAGTACTGGTTGGCAGTTTGTTGCAAATCAGTACTTTCTTTTTTTTGTGGTTGGTGGATTGTTAGTGTGTTTGTTTGATTTGTTAAAAAATATTAATTAGTGGTGATAGTTTAATTATTGTTTGTATATTTGTACTGTTAAAATAAAATTGTATATATATGGTCTATATTATAGTATCTATTAAAGGTGCTTTGGCTTAGTAAGTTTATAATTTTTAATTAATAATAGTATTCGTTTTTATGAAACAACATTTTTTATTGGCGTCAGCATTGTTTATGTTTGCTGCATGCTCAGAGCCGGTAGCTCATCTGGCAGAAAACAATATTGAGCAAAAAAGGAAGGAGAAACTTACATCGGTGAATTTATCTCCAGAGGAACTTGGTCTAATCGAGGCTTCTGCAAGGAAAACTCCTAAGATTAGTCCAAGCGAAGCCAAAGAAACTGTATTGCAACTGTTCAATATGAATCAGGTGCAGACGGATGGCTTTAATCTTACTGCATCGGTATTATGCAACAAAAGGTCTGTGTATAACAGTCTCAGTAAGTCGTATAGTATCGAAGAGGATACTGCATTATACGTGTTTAATGCATCCGATGACCAAGGATTTGCTATTATGGCGGCAGATGTTCGTGTGCCTTCCCAGGTTTTAGCATTTTCTGACAAAGGAAGTTTTGAAATTAGTGATGATAATCCTATGTTAGGGGTGTTCCTTGATCTCGCTAAGGATTATGTCGCAGATTGTATAACTGTGGCTCAACAGCAAGAGGATTCTCTGAAGGAATCAATATATGCTAAATTCGGCATAAAAATTAACGAAGATACTGAGTCTCATAGTCTCAGTAAATATAAAAGAGAACAAATTAGATGTACCAACGTAGGCCCTGCTACTATAACATTGAAAAGTAAGTATGGAGTTAATCCATTGACAAAAACTTCCTGGCATCAAGAAGCTTCATTTAATTTGAAGGCCGGTTATCGGTATGCGGGATGTGCTCCTATTGCAGTTTCGCAATTGTTGGCTTATTGGCATTATCCCTATAGTTATAACAGTAAAGTGTTTAATTGGGACTTGATACTAAATGGAGATACAGCTTCTGCTGATTATAAAGATCAAGTGTCCTTATTGGTTAATATGACACGAATTGGAATGGGAACAGTAGAAGGAACAACTAAAAGCAATAGGCCATTGGAATATTTGCGTAGTTTAAAGTGTTCTACATTAAGTAAGATGAAGAAATACGATTACTATGCAGTAACAGAGGCCTTGGATAAGAATATTCCGGTGTTTATTGGAGGCGCGAATGATTTGGGAGATGGTCATTGTTGGATAGCAGATGGCTACTTGAATCAAACTGTTGTTAAAGATGAAGTTGTGAAGTACATGATTGTAGAAACTTTTGATGATGGGTCTTCTAAATATTATTATGAAGACATCCCCACTTCGACAACAACCTATTATGAGCTATTGCATTTTAATTGGGGATGGGGTGGTCATGGAGATGGTTTCTACAGTAGAAATGTTTTTGACACCGACAAACGTATGGAAGAGTACAATAATGGATATTATTACCATCCGGTAAAATCCGATGTCAAGAAAAGACATTACTACAATTCCCAATTAGAGATAATTACTGATATTAAACCACGATATTAAACAACTAAATAATTATGAGACAAAAGTTTTACCAATCAATGTTGCTGACAGCTGTAATTGCGTCGGCATTGGGCTGTAATTCCTGCTCCAAGAGTGAGGAAGATAATGATGTGATTGATTACAATTCAACTCCATATCTTGTAACCACCAATAGCATGGCAGATTGTTATTTCAAGCCCAAGAAGCTTAATATAATTGCCGATAATAAGCGTATATCAGGCAATTGGTTCGCCAATGACAAGTATGGTGAATCAATCAAGTTGTCGGAGTTAATGGATAATGATCAGGAATATGCTGAGCATTACTATTTTTTGAATGATTCTCTTTTTGAGAAGTATATTGAGCTGAAGCGGAAGGACGTAACAAAAAAGCGGTTTATTGATGATGGCGATATGCTGAGTCCTTATAAGGAATACGCCGAGTATTTTGGAGACAATATTCTGGAGGCTTATCATGGTACCGAAATGTTTGATTTCCGTGAAGGTAAATGCTGTGTCTTGCCTATTGTTGCTGTTGATGTAATCTGTGACAAGGATTTTGATGCAGAACACCCTGCAGGTGCCAAACTTAATGACATTATGGCCTGGCACGGTTATTACAATTATTATGATTATTTGCATCAGGTGGACGAAAAGGGTAATCTGGTCAATAATGGCAAAAACAGTCATGAGTATTATGTGGCCAATAGTAACTTTGAGGATGTTCCTCTTGTGGATATTCCAAAAAAGCCTTTGCTTATGGCGGAGCATGCCTTCTTGCTGCTTTTTACCAGTAATCCGTCAAAGTCTGATTCTTACGAGTTTACTGTTAAAATCACGTTCGGACCAGATCCTTTGACAGGCGAAACCGTTGACGTGGCTCCTGCAAAGGTTGTGTTGAATCTCTAATCTCTAAACTATTTCTTGTGCTGATGGCAGAATCCTGATGGGTCGGTGGTGCGGCGAGAGCAGCGCTTGCCGGCCTGGGTGATGCCTCGGCATTGTACCGACTGGCCTGACGATGGGGAAGTTTTCCCGTTGTCAGGCTTTGTTTTGTTCGTCTGGGCCGACGATCCGTTGTTGGGCTTGCTGTGGTCGTTGTAATCCTGCGTATCAGCTGGCTCCACCCATCTGTTTCCCTTGTGCCAGTTCCAGCACTCGCGGCACGCCACACGCTCCATGGGAGCTTCTATGTGGTCGGGGAGAGCCGGGAAAAAATCGATTCCCGTGATGGCCTCCACCGAGTCGATG
>JAZUEG010000361.1:0-3587 GCA_045640025.1 Bacteroidales bacterium | reverse complement strand
GACATGGGAGGAGCCTACCGCTGGGATGCCAAAGCCCGCAAGTGGGTTCAGATGCTCGATTTCCTCAGCATCGACGATGCCAACCTTCAGGGCGTGGAGAGCATCGCTATAGATCCCAACGACCCCAAACACGTAATGCTTGCCTGTGGAACCTACACACGCACAAACGGCGCCATCCTCGTGTCGCACGACGGAGG
Organism: Bacteroidales bacterium; assembly: GCA_045640025.1. Classification (GTDB taxonomy): domain Bacteria; phylum Bacteroidota; class Bacteroidia; order Bacteroidales; family UBA3824; genus UBA3824. The sequence continues at coordinate 3,390 of JAZUEG010000361.1, read as the reverse complement.
CAAGACCTTTGCGCGCACCGACGTGCCATTCGGAATGGGTGGCAACGAGAACGGCCGTGGCAACGGCGAGCGTCTCTCCATCGACCCCAAGAATCCCAAAATCGCATACATGGGTACCCGCAACGACGGCCTCTGGACCACCTGCGACGATGGCCGTTCGTGGAAACGCGTCCAGCAGTTCCCGTCCGTGACCGAGCAGGTGGACCTCAGCGACAATCAGAACTGGCAGAAGCGCGGCTCCGGCATTATCGCCACCATCATAAACCCTCAGAAAGGCGACCGTGACCGCTCGTCGCAGATATTCGCCGTGGCATCGCTCCGCGGCCGCGAGTCCGTTTTCGTATCCGGCGACGCCGGTCACACTTGGAGTCCCGTGCCCGGTCAGCCCACGCGTCTGCGCCCCACACATGCAGTTTTATCAGCTGATGGCATTATCTATGTATCCTACGCCGATACCCCGGGCCCATCCGCGTACTCCGACGGCTATGTTTTCAGCTATAATACAGCTAATGGCGAGTGGAAAGACATCTCGCCCATCAAGGCCGACACTGCCATTGGATTCGGCTACGCGGCCGTGGCTGTTGACCGTCAGAAACCTAATGTGATAGTGGCCACCACCCACTACCTCGGCCATAAGTACGGACTCTATCAGGAAGAGATCTTCTACAGCGAGGACAGGGGCATCAGCTGGAAACCCCTCTTTACCAGTGGTTTCGAATACGACCATTCCCTTGCCCCATATACCGCCATGGCTCCGCTCCACTGGATGTTTGATGTGGAGATCGACCCATTCAACAGCAACCACCTGATGTTCGTGACAGGTTTCGGAGGCTGGGAAACATTCAATCTCTCCGATATCAATACAGATAAAAATATCAAGTTCTCTATAATGTCGTCAGGCATCGAGGAGACCGTTCCGCTGGAACTCTATTGCCCATCCGAGGGCGCGCGCCTGATTTCCGGCGTAGGCGATTACGGCGGATACACCCATTTCGATATCAACAGGGTATGTCCCGAAGGCGCCCATTCCGCGCCAAGTTTCGGCAATACAAACGCCATTACAGGTGCCTGGAAGGCGCAGAATGTAATTTTCCGCTCGGGTGTGGTCTTCAATCACAGGAGCGACACCGTCCATCCCGTATCCTACAGCCTCGATGGCGGCCGTACATTCCAGATGTGCAAGGCTGTGCCCGCCCGTGGTGCGTGGCGTGGTAGTCTGGCTGTATCAGCTGATGGCGGGTGTGCAGTGTGGACTCCCCGCGATATGGGCTCTTTCCGCACCACTGATTATGGAAGCCACTGGGCCGCAATCCCAAGCCTTCCAAGGGGCCTTCGCGTGGTGGCCGACAAGGAGAATCCGGCGAGGTTCTATTCCCTTGATATCATCAATAAGATATTGTATGTATCAGCTGATACCGCTAAATATTTTGTGCCTACTCAGTTGAAACTCAATGGCTACATTCCCCTTCCATGGGATGTGGACGAGAAACAGGGCCGTGGCGACAGGCGTGGCGGTCAGGACCGTGTGTATTCCACTCCCGGCCACGAGCAGGATCTCTGGATTGCGTCGTACGACGGCCTCTATCATCTCGATCTTGCCGATAAGAATGTCTATTCAGGAGTTGGCGAGGTAATGCCGGAGGCCATGTCGTCGGTGAGCAGGATTTACGGATTCGGCTTCGGAAAGGGCAGGAGCGGATTGTATCCCTCGCTCTATCTCATAGGCGTTGTTAATGGAGTATACGGATTCTATCTCTCTGACGACCAGGGCTCTACATGGCTGCGCCTCAACGACGATGCCCATCAGTACGGCCTCGTGCTCCATATCATCGGCGATATGCAGGAATACGGCAGATTCTACATCGGCACCCACGGCCGTGGCATCATTACTGGAAAGGTCAGGTAGCTGATACAAACTTAATACAAACGCAAAAACCGCTGTGGAATCCATCTGTTCCACAGCGGTTTTTATATATTTAGTCGCACGTCTGTGCGGCTCTGCATGCCTTATTTCATCCAGCTTGCGGCTGCTGCGCCTTCCTTGATTCCCTCCATGGCGGGAGTACAGAATACTTCCTGTTTGGCGCGGTCGAGTACTGACATTATACCCTTTTGGCCCTCGCGGTCACTTACATTGATGTCCCAGACCATGGGAACCATTCCGTTTTCAGGTCCAAGCTTGTTGATAGCTTTGTGGTATGCTTTGATGGAAGCGTCGTGTTTGGCCTGGTCGGCGTCAGGTTTGTTGCTCAGGTCTCGCCACTGTGTTCCATACTCGCCGATTATGATAGCAGTACCTTTGTCGGAATATTTGGCGCGCATATCGCTAAAATACCATTCTATATAGTATTCATCGCTAAACCATTCGGGGTAATATGTTTCTGATACGTTGTCGATGCCCCAGTACAGACTTTTTTCTCCTGATATGTCGCTGGCAAAATCACTTGGCTGATAGATGTGAGGCTCAATCATCAGGCCATAAGCCCTTGTGTCGGTAGATAACTCAAAGTTGTCAACTAATGCGCCCCATAGGGTGGCCCCTGGTGCCTGGATTACGAGGATACGCTTGGCGTTGTTGCCACCCGTTGCGCGTACGGCGTCTACAAATGTCTGGTTGTATCTCATCAGGATGGGAGCAAGTATGGTGTTTTTGCCATTGTCCGGCATAGCCTTGTCAAACAGATTCCAGTCCACGAACGGCTCGTTCTGACCGGCGAAGAGCAGGTGCTCGTCGTAGTTTTTGAAATTGTTGGCGATTTGGGTCCAAATTTTCTGTAGTGTATCTGATTTGGCATTAATAGTATTAGCTGATACGGCTGAGTATGTACCAAAGTTGTTGGAGTAGCCCAATACCTCGAGCCAGCCTCCGTCCCAGTGGTCGTTCAGTATTACGTAAAGGTCCTCGTTTACAAAGTAGTTGACAACCTCGGTAACGCGTGCCATCCATTCCTCGTCGATTTTGCATGTTTTTTTGTCGCTCATGTGCATGTGCCAGCTGCATGGGATTCTCACAGACTTGAAACCTTGTGCCTTTATGAATTTTGCCACGGCGGCAGATGTTTTGGTATTCTGCCATGCGGTTTCGGCATCCAAACCTTCTCCTACTGCTTCCATTGTGTTTGCGAGATTCCAGCCCGGATACATGTTCTGGGCTATCGACATTGATGTTATATCGTAGGTAATCTCTTTGTCTGATATTGCAGGCGGTGTTGCAGGGTCTTGAGTCTTGTTGTTTGTGGGATTGTCTTTATCATCCTGGTTGTCCTTGTCATCATTATCGTTGTCCGGGATGGGTGTTTCTTGTTTCCCGTTGTCGGGTGCTGATTCGTCGTCATTGCCGCATGATGTTGCTGATATGGTAATCATGGCGCTTATTGCCGCTATGATTAC
>JAZUEG010000360.1:0-7411 GCA_045640025.1 Bacteroidales bacterium | reverse complement strand
TTAAATTTCATCGAACTCACGTTAATATAGATACAAGAAAACCCGCACCTCATATATATGAGATGCGGGTTTTATATTTTTTGCGAAAAAAAATATTACTCAACTTCTATAAGCTCGAAAGGCACATTTACCAGTTTCTTGTATCTTGCGCCGAGGTTTTTCATATCCTCGTCGATAGACTCATAATACCAGTTAACCTTTACATCACTCTTTTCGGCCACCTTCTGGAGCAGCAAAATCACCTGAATAACCTGCTTGCTGGAGGCAGTGTTTACGTATTCGAGGTTGAAATTGAATACAGTATGCACATTGGGATCCTCGGCGTATTCCTTAATCCATTCCAGAATAGGCTTGTAGAAATCAAGCGCGTTTTCGGGAACTGAAATCTTAGAAATCTCGAACTTGCCCTCGGCGGGATCGAGTGTTACCTCTGGAGTATCATCGGTTTCCTCCAAAAAAAATCTTTCCATGTTTCAAATTCTCCTATTTTTTAGATTTAACAGCAGTTTGCAGAATATAGAATTTACGTCCATCGTTCAATGGCATAAAGTCATATTTGAGCGGACGGTCGCTCTTGATCCTCAGGTCAGAGAATCCGAGACCAGTCTTCTTGGCGCTTACGGAAGTATCGAAATCGAGGAGAATCTCGTCGTAAAGATCCGAAACCTCGTCGGCAGATAGTCCATTTACGTAATCGATGCTGGTCTTTATCAAATCGGTGGCCTCGTCGGTTACGAGGTTGCCGGCTGTGAGTAGAGTCTCGTTGCCGGTCTGTCCCAGGAAGAATACACCGGGAACACCTACCTGTGTATCCTGAAGCTTGGATCCGTGCTTGATGATATTCTGAATCATCTCCACCATTACATTGCTGATCTTGATGGTGGTGAGCGGAAGATTAACACGGCTCTTGATGATGGCCAGAAGGCTAAGCAGATTCTCCTGATTGAAGAAACCATTGAATAGGAGCGAAAGATTCTCCTTGTTCATGGTCTTGTGGAGAGTCTTCACATTCTCCAGCGAGCTGAAGGCCTGTCCATTGTCCATATCAGCTACTCCAAAATTGTCGTCGGTAGGAATGAGGGTCTGCATATAGAAATACGAGAATTCATCATCAAGCTGTACGAAGCTGTAGAGCAGCTTGTTGCCCGATTTTCTCGACATCTCTATAAGGCCGAGGCCCGCGCCGCCCTTCTCCGAGATGCTGCCGTTGCGGAGCATCTCGCGGTGAAACTTCTTGAGCTCGTCCTGAGTGAACGAGTTGATTCTCACGAGTTTCTCCTTGAGTGGCTCTATATTCACATTGGCAATGATATTACCCGTAGAGATGTAATATTTCTCACCATATTTCTGTATAGCGAATACAGGAGGATACTTGTCGAAACTGGGCTCGTTGGCTACCTCGTCCTGGTGATGGGTGATATTCTGAAGGCCCTCCACCATGATAAAGTAGATTCGTTTTTGCAGGGTGGCCTGCGAAAAACCTGTAAGTCGTCCTATGCTCGAATCAGCAAGATAGAGAATCTTCTTGGTGATATCGTGATTGAAGTATCCTTTGTACACATATTCGAAATCGCTGACACCCACTCTGTTGAATAGGTTGTAAGCGGTATCGAAAAGGTTTCCGGTGAGTTCTTGTGCCATAAATAGAATATATTTAGATGGTGTTAATCAGCTAATGTCAATGCAATAAAAATGCCAAAAGTACAAAAAACTATGCCTCATTGAGAGGAGTTCTCTTGAAGTTGGCATTATAATTATTGATATTGAGGGTTACCCCCTTGCGCTGGAATGCCGGGATTCTGTCGTAATTGTCGATATCGGCAAACGATGAATAGTCGATAGAATGGAAATTGCGGCTTGGCTCAATTACCTTCTCGTCGTCTTCCTCCTCCTCGAAATCCTCGTCGTACTCTATGCCACCGAGATCCACCTCGTCGCCGGCCTTGTGGTCGGGCTCTGCAGGTTCGGCAGTCTCTGTGGCTTTGGCCTCGGGCTCGGCAACAGTCTCGCCATCAGCTGGCTCCGTTTTCTGCTCCTCCTGCTCTGAAGGCACATCGTGAGAGATATTGATGAAGCTTGTGGTAGATTCGATGATCTTCTTGTATGAGGCCATATCCATGTACTTGCCGCCATTCTCGAACGGGTTGTTGATCTTGGATGAGCTGAAGCCCGATACTACGATGGTAACACCCAGACGGTCGCCGAGCGAGTCGTCGGTAGACTGACCCCAGATAAGGTCGGCCTGGCATCCCGAAGCCACCTGAACGGTCTCGTTGATATTGGAGAGCTCCTCCATGGTGAGCTGATGCTCCTCGCTTGTTACGATGTTGAGAAGCACATTCTTGGCTCCGTTGATATCATTGTTGCTGAGCAGAGGCGAGCTAAGGGCGGCCTCGATGGCCTTGGTGTCACGGTTTTCGCCCTCGCCTACTCCGGTACCCATGAGTGCGATACCAGAATCCTTGAGTACGGTATTCACATCGGCAAAGTCCACATTAACGCCTCCGGGATTGGTGATGATCTCGGCGATACCTTTGGCCGCCTTGGTGAGCACATCGTCGGCACAGCCGAAAGCATCGTTGAGCCTCAGAGTCTTGTACTGGGCCATCACCTTCTCGTTGTCTACCACCAGAAGCGAATCCACATTATCCGACAATTTCTGGAGACCATCGATGGCCTGAGTAACACGCTTGGGGCCTTCCCAGCGGAAAGGCAGTGTCACGATGGCCACTGTAAGGATGCCGGCATCCTTGGCTATCTTGGCTATCTCCGGAGCGGCTCCTGTTCCTGTGCCGCCGCCCATACCAGCTGTTACGAAAAGCATCTTGGTCTGCGATGGCGTAGAAGTATCGCCGTCGAGCGGAATATCGAGTGCCTCGCATATCAAGTCGTGGCTCTCACGGGCCGCATTGCATCCGCGCTCAGGATTGTTGCCGGCTCCAAGTCCCTGAGTGAGGGAGGCGCCGAGCTGAATCTTTACGGGAATGGGACTTTTCTCCAATGCCTGATTGTCGGTATTGGCTATTATGAAGTCAACATCCTTGATGCCATATTTGAACATGTGGTTGACAGCATTGCCGCCGCCGCCACCTACGCCAATCACCTTGATGATGTTGGTATGCTCTGATGGTATTATCAGAATATCATCATCAGCTATATTATGTGTATCAATCTGGTTGTCGATCATATCTCTGTTATAAATAAATAGTTAGCTAAAGTTGAATAAAGAAAAAACTACATTTTCTGGCTGTTGTCGGGATTCTCCTCAAAGAACTTGCCAGCCATAGCGCTAATCTTCTGCCAGAAAGAAAGTTTCTTTGGGGCTGGAGCCTCGCCTCCATCCTTGCCATCAGCTGGCTTGTCGGGAGTCTTGTTGCCGCCATTGTTCTTGGGCTCCTGCTGGATATCCTTCTTGGAAGCCTCGGCCTGGGGAAGGTATTCGAATCCCTTGATGAGGAGTCCCATAATTGTAGAGTATTCCACCTCGTTGAGTCTTACTCCCTCGTCGGAGAAATCGCGTGGCTTGCCTATCCTGACATCGCGGCCCAGACGGAATTTTACGAGCTGACAGATGTTGGCGAGTTTGGCCGAGCCTCCTGTTATTACGATCTCGGCAATATCGTTCATGCAACCCGACTGCTCCATAACATGGGCTATGCCGGCCACAATCTCGTCGACACGGGCGCTGGTGATGTTGGTGAGGTCCATGAGCGACACTTCCTTGTTGGCACGGCCATTGGTTCCCTTTATCACAATCACCTTCTTGGCATCGCCGGCCTGCGACAATGCCGATGCGTGTTTCACCTTCAGGAGCTCTGCCTGACGGTGTATTATCTGACACGCTACCTTGATATCATTGGTAATAGAGTTGCCTCCAAAAGGAATTGAGGAGGTAGACTTGAGCACCTTGTTGTGGTAGATGGCCACCTCGGTGGTACCTGCACCTATATCAGCTACAAGAGTACCCATCTCCTTGTCTTCCGACGACAATACAGCCTCTGCCGATGCTACTGGCTTGTATATCAGCTTTATGATATTGAGCCCGGTAGTGATAACAGCCTGACGGATGGCCTTGCTCGCATTGGCATTGCCCAATATCACGAGGAACTCGCCGTCGAGTTTCTTGCCTGAGAAACCCTCGGGAGTAAGGCCGATATTCATATTATCTACCGAGTACGACTGGGGAATCACGTGTATGATCTCCTCGCCCGGCTCCTTGTTGAGGTTGTATACCTCGTTGGTGAGCTGGTCAACATCAGCCTTGGTAATCTCGTTGTTGGCTATGTACTTGCTGTGAGAGAATACGGCGGAGCGTATATTCTGCCCCGACATACCCACAAACACATTGCGGAACTGCAGTCCCGACATTGTACGGCACTTTCTGACAGCCTCGCTGATAGCTGAGGCCACCTCTCCTATGTTCTGTACTGATCCACGGATAACACCCTTGGAAGGTGCCTCTCCGTATCCGAGAACTTTAATTCTGCCTAACTCATCCTTATTTCCAGCGATTGCAACAATTTTGTTGGTACCGATATCAATCGCTGCCACAATTTGACTTTTGGACATGATAATGGAAACTCTAAATTATGTAATTTTTTCTTTATTTTTTCTTGCAAACTATCTGACCATTGTATTTGACAGATATCAGCTTGTAGGTATTCCAGCCTAACTTGCTGAGTGCCTTGAAGTAAAACTGCTTGAGCACATACATCTTGTAGTCGTAATTGTCGATGGTGCCCAATGCTATGATATGGGACCCCACCATAGGCACAAGCTCGTATTCGCCCTGCGGTGTTACGTAAATCTGTTCTATCTGGTCGCACCAGAAATCGTCGGCCTGTATCAGCTGGGTGAGCTTGAATAGGTCTACCGATGTGCTGGTTTTAGCTGTCTTGTTTTTGGTATCCAACTTGTATATGGGCGACTTCTTGAAATCGAATGTGTCCCTTATGCTGCCGTTGGCTACTATAGTCTTGCTGTGATATTTCTTAGTGGTGGAGAATACACAGCCATCCTCGTCGATGTAATAGTTCTGATTGTTGCCCAAAACCATCAGCATGGGCTTGCGCTGCTGAATGTCGATCTTCAGCACGCCCTGCACGGTCTTGTATATCGAGGATTTTCTGATATAGGGGTTGGCTTTCAGACTGTCGTGAAGGCAGGCGATATCAACGCTGTCCAGCAGATAGCCCTTGATATAAGGTATCGCCCGGGATATGATATCCGTTACATCATTCTGGTCTATGAACTTAACCTCAGCAGAATCCTTGATGGTGATATCCACCGAATGGCATCTGGTGTTGTGGAATTTCTTGAGCGACAGGAAAATCACCAACAGCAGCAATCCGGCGAATACAATCTTGCTGATAATATTTAACTTAGACTTTGTCATCTATAGCTTTTGTAATAGGCGCTATCAGCTTGTCGACGCTGCCGGCGCCCAGAGTTAATAGAATCTCGACACTGCCGTTGGTCACCCTATCCACAATCCTGGCGGGATCGCTGATGAGCTCCACATGAGAGCTGTGCATCTTGGATGCTATCAGCTGCGAATCCACTCCGGGGATGGGTTTCTCGCGGGCCGGATATATATCCATGAGTATCAGCTCATCGAGCATATCAAGGCTCCCGGCAAATCCATCGGCAAAATCCCTGGTGCGGGTGTAGAGGTGCGGCTGGAATATTCCGGTAATCTTCTTGCCGGGGAAAAGCTCCCTCACGGATTTTATGGTGGCCATCAGCTCGCGCGGGTGATGCGCGTAATCGTCGATGTAGGTGATGGACGGGGTCTGCACATGGAACTCGAGCCTTCGCCTTACGCCCTGGAATGTGGCCACGCCTTTTCTTATATCATCGGAGCTGATACCGGCCTGCTGAGCCGCCGCCACGCATGCCATGGTGTTTTCCACATTCACACGGCCCTTGGCTCCAATGGTGATGTTGCTGATAATACCGCAAGGAGTAACGGCGTCGATGGTATACACGCCATTGCAGAGACGGATATTCTGAGCGTAATAATCGGCCGAGCTGTCGGATTCCGAGTATGTAAGCTTGCTGATACCAGCCGAATCTATCAGGCTGTCTATCACCTTGTTTACTATCACCACGCCATCGGACTTGGTCTGACGGACAAACTGATTGAATGTATCGATGATATCATTGCGGTCCTTGTAGATATCCAGATGGTCGGCATCCACGTATGTTACTATCGTAATCTGCGGATGCAGCCACAGGAACGACCTGTCGAACTCATCGGCCTCGGCCACAAGCAGGGTTCCATTGTCGGTGAAACGGTCCTGCGACTTGGGCATCATGAGATTGCTGTCGATGTTTCGTGATATGCCGCCGAGAAAGGCGAAATTGTCCTTGCCGGCGCAGCTGAGTATATTGGCCAATACGCATGAGTTGGTGGTCTTGCCGTGGGTGCCCGATACCGCGATGGTGGTATAATTGTCGGCGATGGCTCCCAGGGTGCGCGCCCTCTTGTACATTGTATAGCCATTAGCTGAGAAGAACACATACAACTCGTTGGATACCGGAACGGCCGGCGTGTATATCACCAGCGTTCTGTCGGGATGCTGCCTAACGGACAGGGGCAGCTCGGCAACACTGTCGATGTATGTTACCGAGATGCCCTCATCCTGCAGCCTGTCGGTAAGCTGCGACCTCGTGAGATCATAGCCTGCCACCTGCTTGCCCAGCGAATTGAAATACCTTGCCAGGGCGCTCATACCTATGCCGCCTATGCCAAGGAAATACACATTATCTATTGTATCAAAAGTGTTCATTCTCTCGTGATTTCGTTCTTTTAATCTGCCATGTTGTGGGCATGGTTCTCATCAAGCATCACCTGGATTCTGTTCAGGTAATTGGTAACCACATCCTTGTCGAAGCCCTTCTTCTGGAACTCCTTGAGAGCCTGGCCAAGATACTGGAGCGATGCTGTGATATTGTCCTGACGCTTCATGAAATTATTGAGCCTTTCGCGGCGGGCCTTTATGAGATCGAGCTTGTATATCTCCACGAGATTGCGCTTGCCGCTGTATGGCTGCGATACAGCCTCGGCCAGGCGGGCCTCGTCGAATGCGCTCTCCGGCACATTGGCCAGATTCTGCTGAAACTCCATGAAAGTCTTGTTGAGGAGGTCGTTCCACACCTCTATGTCCTTGAACCACATCTCGCCAAGTCCGTTGGAGAGGTAGTCGGCCACGGCGTTCTCATCGTATCTCGACGACTTGATGAGATACTCCACAGGAAGCACCTCGGCCAGGGCGGCCGAATCGCCTAGCTCCCTTATGGCATCCACTATGGCCTTGCTGCACTTGGCAAAGGCAGCGGGACGGCCGGTGAAACCATCGTCGGCCAATACTGAATATTCATGGAGGCCCCGCTTGTAGAAGTCGGAGGC
>JAZUEG010000359.1:0-3048 GCA_045640025.1 Bacteroidales bacterium | reverse complement strand
CCTTCTCAGGCTTGGATATCAGCAGCAGAAGCAGAGAGAACTCCTTGCGTGGAAGGGCAAGCTCCACACCGCCATTGATAACAGTGTATTTCTCCTTGTCGATTACGAGGTCGCCGAGCTTTATGATGTTGCCCTCGGTAGTCTCGTTGCCATTCTCGTCGGTCTTGCCGAAACGCTTAAGCAATGCGCATACACGCGATACCAGTACCTTTGGCTTGATAGGCTTGGCGATATAGTCGTCGGCGCCAGCGTCGAAACCAGCTATCTGAGAATAATCCTCGCTACGTGCCGTCAGGAATGCCACAACAGTATTGTTGAGCATCGGCAGCTTCCTTATTTCCTCGCAGGTCTCTATACCATCCATCTCCGGCATCATCACATCCAGGATAATGAGATGCGGCAGATACTGCTTGGCCATCTTGAGACCGTCTTTTCCGTTGCTGGCGGTAAATACATTGAATCCAGCCTTCTTGAGATTGAAGGAAAGGAATTCGAGAATATCTGCATCGTCATCCACCAGAAGAATTTTGAAGTTGTTTTCCATCATATTTTACTTTTCTGCTTTTTTTAGAGTGAACGAGAAGGTGGACCCCTCCCCCTTCTTGGATACTACTGTTATGCGCTCTCCGTGAGCCTCGATTATATGCTTTACAATCGAGAGTCCCAGGCCCGTGCCGCCCGCCTTGGAGCTGCGCGCCTTGTCCTCCCGGAAGAAACGCTCAAACACACGCTGAAGGTTGTCGTCGGCAATGCCTATGCCGTTGTCCTTCACGATAATGAGATACCTGTTTTCGATATCCACCACAGATACCTCGGTAAATCCGCCCTCGTTGCCGTACTTTATCGAATTGAGCACGAGATTGGATACCACTTCGTAGATTCGGTTCTTGTCGGCCAATACCATGGTAGGTTTCCTCTGGGTGCTCTTGCTGAAATCCACCTTGATGTTTCGCTCCTTGGCCTGACGGCTGTACAGCTCCATCACCTCTTCCACCACATTCATCACGTCGAACTCCTCCACATTGATCTTCATTACGCCAGATTCCAGCTGGGATATTGTGTCGAGATCGGTAACAATGCCTATCAGGCGCTCGATATTGAATGCCGTGCGCTCCAAGTACTTGTCCCTGATTTCGGGATCGTCGTAGCCGTCGTCTATCAGGGTCTCTATGTATCCCTGGATATTGAACAGGGGAGTCTTGAGCTCGTGGGTTACATTGCCGAGAAACTCCTTGCGGAACTTCTCGTTGTTTTTCAAGATGGCTATCTCGTTGGCCCTGTCCTTAGCCCACTTGGCCACATCGTCGTTTACCTGTGTAACCACCTCCGACAACTGGTCGCTCTTCTCGAGACTCTCCACATTGAGAGTCTTCTCCTTGCTCAGGCGCTGTCCGTCGGCTATAAAGGAGTTCATAGAGTCCGAAATCGCCTTAAACTGTTCGTCCCGCCATTTCATGAGCGCGTAATGCACTATCACGTATGCCAGTCCGCCATTGGCTATAGCTATTACGGCAAACAGGCCCACGCCTATGGCCGCATTGTAAGAAAGCCCGGCCACCAGCACCACCGCCAGCACTACGCCCATAGCGAAATACATCGAAAGCCTATTTAGGGATTCTTTTTCCATAATTATATAGTTTTTCGTGGCAAATTTAATATTATTAACGTAAAATACAAAACATCACGCAATTATAATTCAAATTTATTTTTTATTCAATGTTTGGATAACATTTGTCAACTCCAGCGTGCCACGTATTCCTCCACATCGGCGCTTGTCCTGGGCACGGGCACACCCATCACACGGCATCCGCTGTCGGTGATATGGAGATCGTCTTCCACTCGTATGCCGCCGAATCCCTTGTATTTTTCCACAAGGTCGTAATTGATGAAGTCGGCGAATTTGCCATCAGCTCGCCACATATCTATAAGCTGAGGAATAAAATAAATGCCTGGCTCATCGGTGATTACCATGTCTTTCTGGAGCGGAAGGGCGTATCGCAGGCAGTTGGGGCCGAATATCTCGCTGCGCCTGATTTCGCCGCCGTATCCCACATTGTCCTCGCCGAGGTTTTCCATGTCGTGGACATCAAGGCCCACAAGGTGGCCAAGTCCGTGAGGGAAAAAGAGGGCGTAGGCTCCGCACCTCACTATATCGTCGGTATCGCCCTTCATGAGGCCCAGGTCCTTGAGCCCCGATACTATGAGCCTTGCGGCCAGATCGTGCATATCGCGCCACAATATGCCGGGGCGCGCCGATTTGGCCACTCCGGTATTGGCCTCCACCACTATATCGTAGATATCCTTCTGACGGTGAGAGAATTTGCCTCCCACAGGAATGGTGCGCGTCATATCGCCGGCGTAGTGGCCCGGGCCCTCGGCTCCCGAATCCACGAGCAGGAGCTGTCCCTTGCGGAGCTGCTCGCGGTAGCCGTGGTTGTGGAACACCTCGCCGTGCACCGTTACTATGGGCGGAAACGAGTGGAAATATCCCCTCGATACGGCTGTCTTGTATAGCTGGCCCACCACATGGCGCTCGGTGATGGCGGAGTTTCCGCTGATGGCCTCTCCCACCAGGCGCATGGCTCCCAGGTGCATCTCGGCGGTTATATTTACGGCCTGCTCCATCTCATCGAGCTCGGCGCGGCTCTTTATCTTGCGCATCTGCACCACACTGCGTATCAGCTGCATAGACTGCCCGTCCTTAAGCTGGGATACAGGCATGCCGAGCAGTGCTGACAGCTGAAGGCGAACTTCCTGCTGGTATGGCATTATGTAGTGTATTTTTCTGCCATTAGCTGATACAATACAATCTGCAAGGCCATCAGCCGCGCGACCCTCGTCCATGCCCGAGAGAGCGGCTGTATCGGCCACTGTAGGCATGGGTCCGGTCCAGATAACATCGTCGATGGAATACTCGGGGCCAAAGAGGATCTCGCGTCCGCTGTCGCAATCGAGCACGGCAAACATTCCGGGCTCATCCACACCTATATAATATAGAAATGTGCTGTCCTGACGGAAAGGCAGTGTATTGCCTGGGTAATTGAATGG
>JAZUEG010000358.1:0-3881 GCA_045640025.1 Bacteroidales bacterium | reverse complement strand
GGCCGATGTGCTCGAGAGGTCCACACTGTTGGTGAATCCGTAGCTTGCGTTGGCATTAACAACGTGACGCTGGTCCTTGTCGAGAGGGATTGCCGCGCCGATGGATGAGTTGAATCTCCAGTTGCCATCCACATTCTGAGGTGTGCGGATTCTGATACCGGTGGTGGGATCGTATACGTAGCCCATTGCCACCTCATTGTTGGTGGCCTGGAACGATACAGATGAGTTGATCTGGTATCTGTCGGCAAACTTGTCGCGGTAGCGGGCGTTTATCCTGTGCGAGATAGAGTTCTCGAGGTCGGGATTGCCGTGTGTGATATTGAGCGGATCGCGTGTATCCACGAGGTCAACAGTCTGGGTAAGATTGGGCGCGCTGAATCCAATGTTGTATGAGAGATTGAGCTGGAAACCCTTCTGCCAGTTGTTTTTCATGAAGTTGATGCTCGGCTCGGCGAATGTGGTGGTACGGTGAAGCACCGTATCAACTCCGCCCTTCTTATAATCGATGTTCTCCGACTTGGTGGGCACAGATACACGGAAGTTGATGCCGGTGTATCCGCCCTGCTCTGCCCTCAGACGATAACCATAGCCAAACTCCGGGGTGCCGGTGTTGGTCTTGTTGTGGGTGTAGGCGCTGTTGATGATATCCTGCTCAAACTGATATTCCTTCATTGATGGCAGGATGTCGAGATCGCGCTCTCCGCTGTTCCATTTGTCGAGCATGTCGAGTACATAGAGCGACTGGTTGGTCTCTGTGTTGTTGTAATTGTATGTGTAATTGGCCGACAGAGTGTGCCTCATCTCATCATCCACAAAATAGTTGAGATTGGCGCCGATAGAAGCCCTGTTGGAATTAGAGAAATTGTCGTTGTAGCGGGCCTCATCGCGGGTCTGGCTCTGGTTGTTGAACATCTCGGTGAGACGGCGCTCGTAGCTCGGGGTGCTGTTGTCGCTGAAATCGTAGCTGGCGTTTACGCCGAACATCAGCTTGTCGTTGTACTGCGGAGATGCGTTGGCGCGTACATTGGCGCGTGCCGACCACTCGTGGCCCTCGCCCTCCGATCTGTTGATGGTGCGGTTGATACCGTACATTGTAAGGAGGTTGCCGGCTGTAGGGCTTGTAAGGCTGTCGAGCCAGTCCTTGCCCAGTCCGTCGCGTACATCCTTGTCGAGGTTGGTGGATGCGTTAAGCGAGTTGTTGTCGTACTGGTGATAGCTTGCGTTAATATTGGCGTCGGCAAATACATTCTTGAATGTATTGAGCACAGGCTTGGTGCGCTGGTTGTAGTTGAATCTGTGCTGAGTCTGGATTCTTGTATCGTAAGAGTTGCGCAGATTGTAATTCCGGCCAAAAGTGCTTGTGGTGGTGCGGTTGCGGTCGTCGTAGATTTCCTGAGTGCTGTTTCCCCAGGTGTTGTTGGTGCTCTCGTTGTAGGTAACGCTTCCGCTGCCGTTGTATCTCCTGATATCGCCCTCCGAATACTTGTTGCCCGTTACACCGAGCTTGTAGGTCTCCATGAGACCTGTGGACTGCGAGAGCGGAGTCCAGCTGCCCTGCTCACCCGGATCGCGGTAGTCGTTCAGGTTGTTGAAGTTGGCAAAAACTGTGAGACGGCTCTTGTCGGAGAATCTCGATGCGAAAAGTCTTGCGAGAAACTTGTCGGGGCTAAACTCGTCGACATCGTACATTCCGGCGCCGAGACCGCCCTCAAGGTTGAAAATCCATCCCTTGGCGTATTCACGCTTCATCTTCACGTTCATTACGGTCTCCTTCTCCACCTGGTCTTCCATTGGAGTGCCCACATACTCGCGTGGTGTCTGCTCGTGAACACCAATGTTCTTGATCATGTAGGCAGGGAGATTCTCGAGGAAAAGCTCCTTGTCGCTGTCCAGAAGTTCACGGCCATTCAGCTGAAGCTCAGTAACTTTCTTGCCGTTTACATAAATCTCGCCGCCATCCTTGAGCTCCACACCGGGAAGTTTCTTGATGAGTGCGTCGAGCATAGATCCGTCGGCCAGCTGAAATGCGGTGGCATCGTATACAAGTGTGTCGCCGTTGGTGTAGAACTTAAGACGTGTGGCGGTAACGGCTATCTCATCGAGCTCCACCTCGTCCATAAGTTTCTCCTTCTGCATGTATGTAACCTCCAGGGTGCGGAATTTCTCGTTCTTGTGCATCTTTTCGATATTCAGAGGCACGTATTTGGTCTTGAATCCCGGAGACACCATTCTTAGCTGATAGTTTCCCGGACGTGTGATATCAAAAGAGAAGCGTATGTTCTGACGCTGTCCCCAGCCCCATTTCTGAATGCGGGCTGTGTCGATGGACTTGCCGTTCTCTATAATCTCCACAAATAGAGTGTCGACAGGTCTCTGGGTGAGGAAGTCGATTACCTCGCCCGATACGGTGAGTTTCTGCTGGGCTTCCTGAGCCTGGTTGTCCTGGGCCATGGCCTGCTGAAGGCCGAGACCGAAGACCAGAAGCATGAAAATGAAAAGGTTTTTCATAATTTTAGAATACGTTTGTTCTGAAAAATATTTTTTAATAAGTTATTGAAAACAATGAATTGACTAAACATAAATCCAAAAGTTTAATTAATGAAATTACTTTTTGCATCTGTTAACAAAAAAAGGCGGAAGATGCCAATGACATCTTCCGCCTGAATCCATAATCCTAAACTAATGGTCTAAAAATCCCCGTTACTCGATATTAATGTGGTCGTTGTCGGTAATCTTGCCGCAGTAGCAGCACTTGAGCGATACAGTCTCGCCGGCCAGTACGTCAAACTTGGTAGGCATAGGCTCCGAGTTGGTAATGCACTTGGGATTGATGCACTTGCAGAGTCCTGTCAGCTTATTTGGAAGCTCCACGGGCTTCTTCTCGGTTACCTCGTAGTTGTTGATGATGTTGAGGTTTGCCATAGGGGCTATCAGCGCAATCTTGTTGATCTCGCTGCCCTCAAAAAACTTGTCGGCCACCTTGATGATGGCTTTCTTGCCCAGCTTCTTGCTGTCGAGATTTGTGCCGAATGTTATCTGGTTGCTTATATTCTGGAGACCGAGAATCTTAACAACCTTGAAAAGGTCCTTGGCTGGTATATGGTCGATAACGGTGCCGTCCTTTATGGCACTCACGTTCAATTCCTTCTTGCTGCTCATTTTCTTCGTTGTTTTTGTGGTGAGAAAGTTTTCTTTTTTTTACTTCTTGAGACCCAGCACGTATGCTATCACGGCCTGACGCGCATACACACCATTGAGCGCCTGCTCAAAATAGTACGCGTGAGGATTGCTGTCCACATCCTGGCTTATCTCGGTGATGCGCGGCAGCGGGTGCAGGATCTTCATAGTAGGCTTGGCATTGTGCAACATGGAGTTGCGCAGCACATAGAGGTCCTTGGTTTTCTCGTATTCCAGCAGGTCGCTGAAACGCTCTCTCTGCACACGGGTCATGTATATGATATCGGCCTCAGGTATCAGATCCGAGAACTGCTCGTGCTCATAGTACTTGACGCCCTTCTGGTCGAGGAACTGCTTGTACTCATCGGGCATTCGGAGTTTCTGATGCGATACAAAATGGAATGTGGGGTTGAATGGCGCCATGGCCTGCAGCAGCGAGTGCACGGTGCGTCCGTACTTGAGGTCGCCCACCATGAATATGTTGATATTATCCAGACGGCCCTGAGTCTTCTTGATGGAATACATATCGAGGAGCGTCTGAGTAGGATGCTGATTGGCACCGTCGCCGGCATTCACCACAGGCACGGTGGCCACCTCGCTGGCATACCGGCTGCTGCCCTCCAGCGGATGGCGCATTACTATGAGGTCGCAATAGTTGGATACTATCCTGATGGTGTCCTTCAGGGTCTCGCCCTTGGATACAC
>JAZUEG010000357.1:0-6625 GCA_045640025.1 Bacteroidales bacterium | reverse complement strand
TCCTGGGTTCGAGCCCCAGCGTGGTCACTTTCTTTTTAGTCTTTCACTTTTTTATCTTGGTTTTATCATGTCGAAACTAAACCTCAATATCCATTTCGACTGGAAGGACGTGCTGAAGCAGATTATCATTATCGCCCTTTCGGTGGTGGCCATCATTGTGTTCAATAAGTATTTCCCGCAGGAGAAGCTTCCCAAGTCGTTCATCTTCAAGACCGCAATCTACGCACTTATATATGTGTTTTTTGCCTTGATAGTGGAGAGTATCTTCCGCAAGTTCGATAATAAAAAATGAAGTTTACCTCCCTCGCCGTTGCCTGGAGATAAACTTCATTTCCTCTTTTTTTTTTCTATTTGATGCCGAGCTCTTTCTTGGCGTCATTTATGTTTATAAGTTTGTTGCCCTTGGTGGCTATTACGAACGCGTCCTTTATTTTCTCGCGCGTTTTTTTCTGTAGGGCTATTATCTCGTTGTAGTTCTGAGTCTTGCCCAGTGTGTATTTGTATAGTCCGTCGAGTTTCAGCTCGTCTACCTTAAGCCCCTTGAATTCCTTGCTGCTGAGCGGTATGGGTTTCTTGCTCCATTTTACCTGCACTCGGAAATATGTTTTGTTGTCAGCTGATACGTTTTCGTTTGGTTTGCCATTAGCTGGCTTGCTCTCCGATGGCTTGCTGTCGGCTGTAGCGCCATCAGCTGGCTTGCTCTCCGATGGAGGCGGGGGAGGGGTTACTCCTGTATTGCGGCCTTCCACGGCTTTCTTGTATTCCTTGAATGCGCGGTATATGGCCGATGCGAGGTAGCTCTGGCCGTCGTCGCTCATCATGTAGCGCTCCTCGGCGGCGTTGCTTATGAATCCGCATTCCACGAGCACGGCGGTCATGTTGGTGCGCCAGAGTACCGCGAAGCACGCCTGTTTTACTCCGAGGTCCTTGCGCCCGGCCCTGGTGCGGAACTGGTCCTGGATTTTGCCAGCTAATAGCGTGGAGTTTCCGTGGTTGGCGCTCTGGATGTTGGCGAATGTGATGTATTCCTCGGGCCTGATGTCCTCGCCGCCGTTTTCCTGTTTCTGGATGGCGAGGTTGTCGGCGTCTTTGGCGTGGCCGTTTACGTAAGTGCTTGATCCGTATACTTTTGAATTGTTGCAGGCGTTTATGTGGATCGATATGAAAACATCGGCCTTGGCCTCGTTGGCCATCTCGGCGCGGCGGCCGAGCTCTATGAACTTGTCGGTGGTGCGGGTGTATTCCACCGTTACGCCTGGCACGTTGGTCTCTATGTAGTGGCCCACCTTGAGCGCGATGGCCAGGGTAAGGTCTTTTTCCTTGGATTTCTTGCCGAGTGCGCCGGGGTCCTTGCCGCCGTGGCCCGCGTCTATCATTACTTTCTTTACCTGGTAATTGTTTTGCGCCATTAGCTGCCATGATGGCAATATGACGGCCATGATCAGGAGCACGTATTTTATGATGCCTTTTTTTGTCATTTTGTATTATAGTTTTGCTTTTGCTATTTCAAATTCCTTGCAAAAGTACTCATTTTCGCTTTAAAAAATGTTATATTGTGTTATTTTACGTTTTATTATTATTGATGACGATGTTTTTTTGGCAAAATTGTTTAATTTTGTGTCGCTTTTTAGCATAATGTGATACAAACTAATTATCTCTGTGAAGAAATTATTATTCATAATATTGCTGCTGGCGGTGTCGTCGGCGGTGTTTGGCCAGCGCAGGGCGCATAGAGACTCGCTCCGCATGGCTGATAGGCATAAGCTCGATACATTGAGAACCGATACATTGCCGGCCGATACGCTCTCGGCCGCATTGGATACCGTGGATCTGCGTCCCCGCAGGCCCCGGAGCATCGTGGATTTCCCTATAGAGTATCAGTGCAGCGACAGCCTCATGGTTTCGTTTGACGACAAGCTCGTTTTCATGTACGGAAAGAGCGATGTCAAGGCCGAGCAGATGTCGCTCACAAGCGACCACATGCGCATCGAGATGAATACGAGCAGTATTTTTGCCGAGGGTCTCGAGGATTCGCTTACGCACGAGCGCACGGGCGATCCCGAGTTCAAGGACGGCAGCGATGAGTTTAAGGCCCGCGTGATGAAATACAATTTCAAGACCAAGAAGGGCCATGTGATAGATGTGGAGACCGAGCAGAACAATGGTTTCCTCTTCGGACAGGTTACCAAGATGCATCCCGACAGGCAGATACACTTCAAGGGCGGCAAGTACACCACCTGTGATGCCGAGCATCCGCATTTCTACCTGAATCTCACGAGGGCCAAGATGCTGCCCAACGACAAGATTGTGTCGGGTCCGGCGTATTTCGTTTTTTTGGATGTGCCTGTGTTTATTCTTGGTCTGCCGTTCGGTATTTTCCCAAATTCCAAGAAAACCCATAATGGTGTAATTATCCCGAAATACGGCGAGGAGAGCCGCCGCGGATTCTATCTCCAGGAGGGCGGATATTATTTCTCGTTCAGCGACTATGCCGACCTCTCCCTTACGGGTAGCTATTACACCTGCGGATCGTGGGGCGTGAGGGCCAGCAGCAAGTTCAAGCTCAGATACAAGTTTTCGGGCAATCTCGATTTCCAGTACACCACCAATGTTACGGGAAGGAAGGAGTTCTCCGCTTCCAGCAACAGCGAGCTGAAACCCAACAAGACCAAGTCGTTCTTGCTGAAATTCAATTTCAACCAGGATTCCAAGGCCAATCCCAACAGCCAGTTCAGCGCCAATATCTCTTACGACAAGCAGAGTTTCGACAAGTACAATGCCACTACTCTCAACGACTACATGAAGAGTACCACATCATCGAGCATCAGCTACAGGCGCGACCTCTTCAATAAGAAGGCCAACCTCACCATCAGCGGCAATATGACGCAGAACCTCTATGACAGTACAGTGTCGTTTACCGCGCCTACATTGGCATTCTCGGTCAACAGGTTTTTCCCGTTCAAGCGCAAGGTTCAGGTGGGATCGCAGAGATGGTACGAGAAGATTGGTTCGTCTTTCACGCTCAATATCGACAACCGTGTGCCTACAATGAAGGATTCGCTCCTGTTCAAGAAGGAGATGCTGGAACAGATGCGCTACGGTCTCCAGTACAAGATACCTCTCAGCACATCATTCAATGTGCTGAAATTCATCCAGGTGTCACCGTCAGTCACATATACGGGCCGTCTGTACCCCAACTATCTGCGGCGCTACATGAAAAACAGTTTCGAGTTTGACCCTACCGGCTATATCGACGAGAAGTATCAGAAATTCGGCTACAGCACCGATACCATCAGCGGCATCAATCATGTGTTCGATTTCAACGCAGCCGTATCGGCCAGCACCAAGCTCTACGGTATATTCAATTTCAACAAGGCCAAGCGCATCAAGGCATTCCGCCACGTGATAACCCCGACCGTGGGATTGAGCTACCGTCCCGACTTCTCGGAGGATTTCTGGGGATACTACGAGACCGATCCGCTGGATTCCACCACGAGATACAATAAGTATGCTAATGGTATATACTCGCCTCCGGGAGCCGGCAAGAGCGGAAATATCGACTTTGGCCTCGGCAACAACTTTGAGCTGAAGGTGAAGGGACGCAACGACACCATCGACGGCCAGTACACCAAGATAAAGATTCTGGAGAAACTCGATTTCAGCTCCGGCTACAATATGGTGGCCGATTCGTTCCAGCTTCAGAATATCCGCATGACGGGCTCCACACGCCTGTTCGATCAGATGAACGTTACATTCAACGGCACATTCGATCCATACGTCTACAACGATTCCCTGAAGCGGAGGGAAAACAAGTTTATGATTGTAGAGGAGCACAAGCTGGCGCGTCTCACCAATTTCAGTGTCTCTACAGGTTTCACCTTCAGCTCCAAGATGCTCGATAAGAAGAAACTTGATGAGAAGAAAAAAGCGGCCAGCGAATTTGCCGAGGACATGGAATCGGCCGACTTTGACGAGGACGGCAACATAATTCCCGTGGAGGAGGTTTCCAAGAAGAAAAAGGACCTGATATCCGAGCGCGAGAAAAACGGCGAGTTCGATTACTCATCGGTGCCGTGGAGCGTACAGCTGGGCTACAGGCTCACATATCAGCGCTACGGACGGCAGCCGTTCTCCCAGAACCTCGACATATCAGGCTCGGTTCAGTTTACCGACAAGTGGAGCATGAGCGTGCGTTCGGGCTACGATTTCGACGCCCGCAAGATGGCCTCCACACAGATTTCAGTTACACGAAATCTCCACTGTTTTGGCCTCAGCTTCCTGATAATCCCTTACGGATACATGAAGAGCTACAACTTCAATCTCAGCATCAATTCGTCCATGTTCCAGGGAATTGAGTACAAGCGCAATCAATCTTGGCACGATAATTAATATGGCAGACCTCAGGTTTTTCAATCCCGGCTGTGAGCTCGAGGTGGCCTCCGGCCTTCCCAACTACAGCCTTCAGAAACATCCGGCAATGCTTGAGAGAGACCTCTCAGCATTGCCGATGTTTCTTTCGTGCCCGGGCGATTTTGTGGTGTCTTCTACAGCTGATACCAGTTTCATCGATTTCTGGCGCGACCGATATCCCTGCACCTTTGTGCGGCTGGATGGTCATGGGCTACGCAGCCACACATTCGGCGCCTATCGTCCTTGGGGCATATCTCCGAGGGCGCTGCATCTTGTGCGCGGCGCGCGGTTTTCGCCTCAGTATTTGCAGTCGCCAGTTGGCGCATTCAGCGAAACCCACCGCAAGCTATTTTCGCGCGAGACCTCGGCGGATTTTTTCAGGCAGCTAATGGCAATTAATTCTGTATCAGCTGATATGATAACCTCAGCTGATGGCCTGCCATATATAGCCCGCACCGTAGAGGAGGCCGAGGATTTTTTCAACCAGGCCGCTGTCAGCAGATTCCACGGCACGGTTTTCAAGGCCGTATTCGGGAGTAGCGGACGTGGGGTAAGGATTCTCCGCGACTGCCGTTTTACGGCCAACATCGCATCGTGGGTGGCCTCATGCATCAGGTCGCATGGCTCCATCGAGTGCGAATACCTATTAGATAAGGTGTGCGATTTCAGCATGCATTACGACATCACCGGCGGAAAGGCCAGTTTTGTAGGTCTGTCGTCGTTTTCTACAGCTGATACGGGAGCTTATCTCGGCAGCCTTGTCAAGAGGCTTTCTGCCATCCCCGAGCTTCCTGATTTCCCTGTGGAAAGCCTTGCCGGAATGCACCTCAGGGCTCTCGGCGATTCCATCTATTCCAGGATTTACGAGGGGCCTCTCGGTATCGACTGCATGGTATACCGCGACCATGGCCGGCTGATGGTGAATCCGTGTGTGGAGATCAACTGCCGGAATTCCATGGGAAGGCTCGCCATGGAGATTTCTCCGCTCGTGGCTCCCGGTGTGGAGGCGCATTATTATGTATATCAAAAAGACAGGCCCCTGCCCGGCATGGAGCAGAAGCCTGTCTTCCTGAACGGCCAGCTTGTGTCCGGTTTTCTCCCGGTTACGCCAGCTGATACAGTGATGTTTGCGGCCGGAATACTTGTTGGATGATTATTTCTTGTCCTTTCCGCCGAAAATTGCGAGGTTCACATATTTCTTTGGGTGCTTTTCAAAATCGTCGAGCAGATAGTTGATTTTTTCTGTCGCCTTCTGTAGATTGTTGTAGAGCGTGTCGTTGCTCAGAATCTGATGCGCTGTACCGTTTCCGCTGTTGATGGCGCCGAGCATCTGGTTCACGTTGCACAGGGCAGTCTGCGCGTCGGCCAGGGTCTGCCCGAGATTCATTGCGCTCAGTGTGTCGCTCAGGTTTGCAAAGTTTCTGATGGCGCGGTTTATGTTTTCGCTGTTCTGTCCCACCGAGTTGCTCAGATTGTTGAAGTTGGCCAGCATGTTGTTGATATTGTCTGTATTAGCTGCCAGACTGCGGCTCAGCCTGTTGAGATCGTCGATGGAGTGGGAGAGAGTTGCCATGTTTCCGCCGCTTATGAATGCGTTGATGGCGTGCATAGTGCTGTCGGCGTCGGCCAGGATGTTGCCGAGGTGGTCCTTGAGCGGTGTTGTCAGTTCCTTGGCTATGTCCATTATTCCGCCGTCAAAAGCTGTTGCCAGAGTGTCGCCGTCGGCATGGTAATCCTCAAAATTATCCGGCCTCGATATTTCCACGCCCTTGGTTCCCATGATATCCACGCTCACGATTTTGGCCACGCTTCCCTTTGGAATCCTGAAATCCTTGCTTACCTCCATATTGGCTATTATGCTCAGCTGATGGCCGTTGTCGATGAATTTGATGCCTTTTACGGCTCCTATTCTGTATCCGCTTATCATTACCGGGCTTCCCTCCGTAAGGCCTTCCAGCCGGCTGTATACGGCCACAAACTCGTTTCCCTTGTTGAAGATGTTGCTTCCCTTCAGGAAACTGAGTCCCCATACCAGTATTACGATAGCCAGTGTTACGTAGACTCCAATTTTTACGATGTTTCTCTTTTCCATAATTTCTGATTGATTCTATAATGAAAAAGACGATAACCGCATTTCTGTGATTATCGTCTCCGAACGTGACCCCTGCAGGATTCAAACCTGCAACCTTTTGATCCGTAGTCAAATACTCTATTC
>JAZUEG010000356.1:0-8793 GCA_045640025.1 Bacteroidales bacterium | reverse complement strand
TATCCTCTTCATTTGCGGTGGTTTTTGTTGTTTTTTTTGTGGGCAGCTGATGTCGTTTTTTCTGTTAGAATATCTCGTGTATCGGCTCGCCCGATGCGTAGTCGGGACACAGGATCCTGAGTATCGTGGCCAGGGTGGGAGTGATGTCGGCGGCCGATACCTTTCGGTTTACGGTCTTTATGTTGATTCCCTTTCCGTAGAAAGCTAATGGCACGTGGGTATCGTGGCTGTATGCCGAATTTTGCGCCGAGCATGAGAAATCGCCATTAGCTGCGCCCGAAATCTCCTGCCATCCCGGTGCCAGGTTTATTATGATGTCGCCCGAGCGGTCGCGGTTTATGTTGTTGGAAGCCTGTTTCCAGATGCCGGAGCTTGTGTGGCTCTCCATCAGCAGCTTGGCTGGCATTGCGTGGTCTATGCCGTCTATCTCTGTAAGGAACTGCGATGCCATGTCCTGCACCTCGCCGAGCGGCAGCTTGTATCTCTCCACGGCCAGATGGTTCAGGTATACCTGTCGGTTGGTGTATTTCTCCACCCACTTGTCGTCGCCGTATAGTGCCCTGAGGTATGCCTCCAGCAGTACCATGGTGCCCTGCAGGTTGATCTGCCGGCCGGGCATTCCCATGTCGGCCAGAAACATTGGCGAGTCGCTGGCTCCCCTGTCGGCCGTAAAGAATACTATGTAGTTTCCCCTGCCGAGTTTCTGGTCGAGGGTGGATAGCAGTGTGGCTATCACGTGGTCGAGCCTGATGTATGAGTCCTGCAGCTCCACCGACCTAATGCCGTAGATATCGGATACGTATCCGGGCTGGGCAAAGTTTATCATCAGCAGGTCGGTGAATTCGTCCTTGCCGAGCTCCTCGCTGTCTATGGCCTTTACGGCGAATTCCAGCATCAGGTCGTTGGCCCATGGGGTGTATTTCAGGAGCTGATATCCCTTGCCCTTGCTCATCTGCTTGATGTTGTACGGGAAAACGCTCTGGCCCTCTATTCCGTTTTCGTATATCGAGTTGTCGGGCAGCGATGCGCGGTATTCGCTCAGGTCCTTGGATGTGTTCCATGTGCGCTGCAGGTAGCTGTCTGGTATGCGCCTGGCGTTGAAGTCCCTTACCCATTTTGGGAGGTCTTTCATGTAGTATGATCCCGATACCATGTTACCGCTCTGCTCGCAAAACCAGTATGCGCCGTTGCCGAGTCTTCCGGCCGGGAGTATCGAGCTGTAGTTGTCCCATGAGATGGATATCACCTTGCTCTGCTTGTAGTTCGATAGCTTGAGCTCGTCGCCCAGGGTGGTGCCCTGCAGGCGCATGGGCGATGCCATTCCGCTCATGGCGTCACTGCCTATGGTCTCGTATTTGCTGTCGGCTATGGCGTTCACTGTCTTGCGCGACAGCCTGTCGTACCACTGCTGCGATACTATTCCGTGGTTGCATGGGTTGGCTCCCGTGTATATGGTGGCGTATGCCGGATGTGCCTCGGTGAGCATGTATTCGTAATAGGCGTTGGTGCAGTATGCTCCCTGGTTCATGATCCTCTTGAACCCGTTTTCGCCCATTGTGGCTCCGTATCTGGTAATGGCGTCGTAGCGCATCTGCTGTATCACTATTCCCACTATTACAGGCACGTGTTCCTGTGCAGCTGATGGCAGGGATATCATCAGCGCCGCGGCGGCCGTCATTATTTTAAAAATTATTTTTCCCATATTGCGATGTGGCGCGTTAATTGTTTTTATTATCTTTGTTGCTTGCAAAGGTAATAAATTTTAAACATTCCTAATATTAAGTGGTATATAATTATGAAGACAGTTTTCAATATCTTAATCGCCCTTCTGGTGGTCTGGATAGTATATGTTTGCGTGTTCAAGAACAGGGGCACCGATGTCCCTGCGATGGAGTCGGGCTCTCAGAGCGAGAGTTTTGAGGGCATCCGCAATGTGAGGACCTGCGTCAACTACTTTACGCGTCCTATATCTGTGGCATACGATTCCGACAGCTATGCCCTCTATGTATCGTGCCTCAACGATGTGGCATCCGATGTGCCTTATACCGGCTATATCTGCAAGACCGACCTCTACGGCGAGATAGCCGATACGCTGGCCATACCCGAGCTGCGCGCTCCCAAGGGCCTGGCAGTAAGGAACTCGCATCTCTACATCACCGATATCAACCGGGTGATAAGGTTCAATCTATCCAACGACAGCGTGGACCTCGTGTACCGTGTGCCGGGTGCCCAGTATCTCAGCGATATCACCTGCGACAAGAAAGGCTTTTTCTACGTGTCGGATTCGCACGCCGGATGCGTATACAAGCTTCAGGGCGATTCGGCAGTGGTGTTCTGCAAGGATACCCTCTGCGACAATGTTACTGGCCTCTGCATGGACGGCACTACTCTGGTGGCCGGATGCAAGAACAGGATAGTTTCTGTATCAGCTGGCGGAAAGGTGCAGCTGATACAGAATGTTCCGTATTCCGTATACGGTATCAAGAGCGACGACAATGGCGGTTTCTTCGCCTCCGACTATGTGGGAAATATCCACCACGTAAAGGACGGTGTTTCCAAGGTGCTGCAGAAGCGCCACGCCGATGCCAACAGCGCCGATTTTGAATACATTCCGGGTCAGAGGATGATATACATGCCTACCTACAATTCCAACAGCCTGGAGATTTATCAGTCGGGCGATTTGTTATGAACACGCCATTAGCTGAAAAAAACACATATATATAATAAGGTATATGCAGATGAGATTTTTTGCGGCAATATTGCTCTGGGTGATGATGCGGTGCACTGCGGCGGCGCAGGCTCCCGTGCTGAGTTTCGAGGTGGATGAGTACGATTTTGGCGATATCCCCGAGCTGGGCGGCGGCGTGCAATACCGTTTTGTGTATGCCAATACGGGCGACCGTCCGCTGGTGATTACCGATGTGAAAACCACCTGCGGATGCACATCGCCGGCATGGAGCAAGGAGCCTGTGGCGCCCGGAAGGAAGGGCTACGTGGATGTGTCGTTTGACCCGCGCGACAGGACCGGGGCTTTCACCAAGAGCATTATCGTAAGCTCCAATGCCTCGGGCAAGCCTACAACGCTATATATTTCCGGCAATGTGATTAAGCGCCCTCAGCAGGTGGCCAGCGAATATCCTTTTGCCATGGACGATCTCCGGCTGAAGACCCTTACGGTGAATATCGGCAAGATTCCAAGCAATCATACCGCCACTGGCGAGATTCAGGTGATTAACCCCACGGGAGCCAATATCGTATTGGAGCCCGACAGCGAACACGCCATCAGCTGCGTGACAATAGACCCTAAGCCCAAGATCCTGAAGCCAGGCGAGCGCGGCGTGATACGCACCAAGTTTAATGCGCAGGTGTCGGGGCTGTATGCCTTCGTAAAGCTCGATGTGCCTGTGCTGGTAAACGGTCAGCCGCATCAGCTGCATTTCCGGGGATTTGTGGATGAGGTTTTCAGCGACAGCGACCGCGCCAATCCTCCGGCCATGGAGACCGACAGGGAGGTTTCTGCCACTGTATCAGCTGACGGCGATACCATGATATTCCGTATCAGCTATAAAAATACCGGCAAGTCTGTTCTCCATATCCGGAATGTGATGTGCCCGGCGGGTGTGGAGATGGATGGCGGAATTCTGGAGGCCGGGCCGGGGGAGAGCGGCGAGATTGTGCTGAGGGCCAGGGCCGGCAATATCAACCCGGGCCGCAGATACAGCGTTTCGGTATACACCAATATTCCCGGCGCCATGCCCGAGAGGATTTCACTGATTACAAATTGATACAAAAAAAGCAAAGCCTGATTCTTGGAGTCTGGCTTTGCTTTTCTTTTTTTATGTGTATTTGATTTTTTACATTGCCTCGGTAATCTTGTTGCGGAGGTCCACAACGGCCTTGCATACCTGAATCATGTCCTCGTCGGATACTGTGATTATCTGGCTTACCTTGTCGCCGTTTTCCACGGTCTCTATTATTACGGGGTTGTATGCTTTCATGAGCTCCTTGAGCGATGCCACGAGTTTCACATAGTCGCGGTTGTCGCCCATGTAGTGAACGAGCACTGTCATCAGGTTTTCGAGTACGAGTTTCTGACACGCTATGTAGTCTCTCATTCGCTTGTTGCCCTTGCTTATGTATACCTGGCTGGCGAGGTAGAGGCTCTCGGTCCATACGCCGGTTACGAGGAGGGCGCTTGTGTGCGATCTGTTGTTGCTTCTCAGGTACTCGTCCATCTGCCAGTAGCTCATGGTGGACAGGGTGAGCAGCGAGTCGATGTTGTTGGCTGTGGCAGCGCGTTTCAGCACTGCGAAATCGAAAAACTGTGCGAGCTTGAGCTCCTCGGTGAGCTTGCGGATGGCCACGAGGTACTTGATTACATCGCCGGTCTTGCCGTATACGTTCAGGTATCCGAGGTCGGCGCAGTAGATTCCGAGACCGAGAGTCTTCTTGTATGATGTCTCAAACATATTCACCTGGTCGGCATCGAAGAGCAGTCCTCCGTTGAAAGGCACCTTCATGTCCTGGATGATGGCCGAAATCTCCACCGGGGCGGGGAAACTCTGCACCAGTTCGCCCATGTCGGATATGTCGGTGTTGGTGTATTTGTCGAGGAAATCCTTGTCGAGTCCGTATGCCTCCATGTCTATAGTCTCGGGGGCTGTTACGTCGGTCTTGATCTCCTGTACGTCGGTGGTCTGCTCAGTGTTGGATCCGTTGCCCGATCCTCCACCGCACGATGCTATCACGGCGGCTATTGCCATGGCGCCAATACATTTTATAATTGTCTTTTTCATCTTAGCTTGTGTTTTAATGTATTATTCTGCAAATATACAAACAAAAACTGAGATTTAGCATTTTTTTGTGCACAAAAAATGTTTATTAATATTGCCATGCTTTTACGCCGTATTCTATTCGGCCTGTGTTTCCGCTCAGATAGTCCCATGTCCACGATTCGGGGTCCTGTATTGTCTCCTTGGGTATGTATGCTATCGATCTGTCGTACATCTGGAGTCCCTCGGTGTTGTAATACCTCTTGCTTATGGGCGATATTATGCACGATTTGCCCTTTGGGAGCATTCCAATGTGGTATTGGTGTACAAAACTCTCCAGCGTGTGCGATGATATATCGTCGATGAGGCTCACCTTGCTCAGGTATCTGATGGCGGGCTTGGCCAGAAACGCCAGTGTATTTACCGATATTACAAAGTCGAATGTGCCCAGCATGTCGCAGTAATTGCCCTCGCTGTAGTTTGGCGAGCTGATGAGCAGGTCTACGGCAAAGTCCTTGTATCTGTTGATGCTGTTTACGGTCTCTATGGCTATCTTGGTGATGTCCTCCGTTATCAGCTCCACATTGCCAAACTCGGCGGCCTTCTGCTGAATCTTGGGCGGATGAACCATGTCCATCAGGTATACCTTGCGGAATGTGCGGCTCAGCTCCATGAGGGGCACATCAAAACAGTATCCGCTGCCCAGTACCGCGCACGAGTCCTTGCCGGCGCTCTTTATGGCGCACTCGGTTATGTACTTGCGTGTGTTGTTGATGTGTGTGCTCCAGAGCTGTATGTTGCTTATATAGTCGTAGAAATAGTTCATCTGCGCTATCTCGTATCCCAGCTCCTTGGATGCCGACCTCAGCTGCGATGCCTGCGAGTTGGCTTTGTTGTTGTTGAATGGCCACATGGTGATATCAGATTTTGCCGTTAGCAAATTCGGCTGTGGTGCATATCCTTGCGCCCAGTTCCGCGGCCTTGGCGAATGTGGCGTCGGCCGCCTGCTCAAAACCCTTTACGGGCGACATCGCATCGCTCAGTATCACGGTCTTGCGCATGATTTCAGGATTTGCCGCCATCAGCTGCGCTACTGTGTTCATTACGCAGTGGCTCCTGGCCTCGCCGGCTATCAGTATGCGGTCGTATGTATCAAGCTCGTTTTCCAGCTCCTTGTTGTACTGAGTGGATGGCTCGCCGGGGTAGGGCACCTCGGCCGCGAATGCTCCGTAATGCTCTGTGTATGGGAAATATCCCTTGCGCACAATGCGGTAGTGCCGTGCAGTGTCGCCGGTCCATCCCATCAGCGATGTCATTAGCGAGCTGTCGATATCAGCTCCCCAGCTTCCTGATATGCAGTGCATCGGCCAGATGATGTGCTGCTTGCCTGATTTTTCGAGCTTTTGCAGGTAGCTGATGGCGATATCTCTGCACTCTGGCGCTGTAACGGCCTTGCCGGATATTACGCTGTCAGCTGATACGGTGCTGAAAGGCTCCATCATGTTGCCCTCGGCATCGGCCCAGAATCTCGGGTGGGCTATGTCGTTTGGCAGGTGGTCGTCGGCGGTCAGGATTATGCCGTCTATTCTGCTGCCGGCCTGGTCTATCATGTCGGCCAGTCTTGCCATGTCGCTGTCGGCGCCTGGCACGTAGAGGCTGCCGTTGGGATCGCAGAAATCGTTCTGCGGGTCTATTACAAAGAGTACTGTTCTCATGGGCTGTGTATTTTTTACAAAAATAGATTTTTTTTGTTTTATCTGCAATATTATTTCAAAATTTTTTTTCAGCTAATGACAATATATTTTGCAACTCGCTGATAGTCAGATGGTGGATTAATTTATGCACCACAAAAATTTTGTTTGTCCACCTCACGAAACCATTTGTCCACCCGCTATTGTGATATCCGCCGTATCTTTGCATCAGAAAATATGAGGTAATTATTAATAATTGATTTGAAAACTTTTTTCAAACAAAAATGATACGATCAAACAAGCGTATTAATTTTTAACTTAAATGGATGATTTGAAAACAATTTGATTGATGATTAAGTTTTTTTTTTAGATTTTAGTGTAATTGGTAAAAGGAAAGGCGGTGTCCCGGGAGGGAGGCCGCTTTTTTCTTTTATATATTTTTTAATATTCTTTAATGTATCTGTTTTGACAATTTATTATATATTTGTACCCAAATTTACAAAATATTATGAAAGAGCGTACATTTACCGAGAAAATGGCCATCCGCCATGCCTGGAACAAGCGTACAGGCCTTTATAAATTTGTAGGTGGAGTATTGACCAAACTCCTGATAGCCCTGGTGGCTATAGCCCTGCTTATCTGGGCGTTGGATTATTTCTTCGATCTCCGCGGCCTCGTCGACAAGCTGTTCTCGCTGGGAATAGCCGGCGTGCTGCCCGTATTCTATCTGTCGGAATCTGTGCTTGGCTGGATACCGCCCGACATCTTCATCACATGGAGCAATCAGTTTGGCCATCCGTTCCTGTGGCTCACCATACTCGCCACAATATCATATCTGGGCGGTGTCAACGCATATTTCATAGGCAAGCTGGCCCTGCAGTATCCCAAGTTCAGGGCCTGGCTCGAGAAGAAAAACGAGGAATTCTTTGTCCGCATCCGCAAGTGGGGAGGCGTGGTGATAATATTCGCCGCACTATTTCCCCTGCCATTCGCTACCACTGCCACAGTGGCCGGCATGGTCAAGTATCCGCTCAAGAGCTTCCTGCTCTACGGCCTTACACGATACATCAGGTTCTATATATACGGATTGGGCATTTTTATGGCCATGGACAAGATATTGTAATTATATTTCGTAATTTCGAATATAATTAATATCTTTACGAGGTTTTATATCTGTACTCTCGATGCGAAATAGATTGTATATATTACTGATATTGTGCATGATATGCAATATGCGTGGTGCCTTGGCGCAGTCAGCTGCCGAGCGTACACGCATATCAAAGCTTGAGAGCCAGCTCAATTTTTCTACCGAGGTACAGCAAATTTCTATTTTGTGCGACATCGCCGACCTCTACGCACCATCCAACGCCGACAAGTCGCTCGAATATCTCGACAAGGCAGAGAAACTCTGCTCCAAAAACAAGACCCCGCTCGACAAGGAGATGATGGTATGGCGCGGATACGGAAATGCCTATTATTATAAGGAGAACTTCAAGAAATCCATCTCATCATACGAGAAAGAGATAGACCTGGCATCCAAGGCCAAGATGGAGAAAGTGCAGGCATACGCGCTATACAATCTGGGACTGGCGCATCTGGCCGCCAAAAACCAGCGCAAATCTCTCGCCGCTCTCAACAAGAGCCTTCCCATAGCCAAGAAGCTGAAAGACCAGTCGCTCGTAATCCGCAATTACCAGGCATTGTACGAGGCATCCAGCGCCACCAAGGACTACAAGGAGGCTGTCCTGTATTACAATCTCTACGTAACATCGCTCACTGGAAACTCATCGCGCCTCAATCCCAAACTCTCGGTATTGCCCAACAGCTACAAGGGCGAGCCAAGACTCCGCCTTCTGAGCGAGAGCGAGCTCAAGGACATGGACCAGAGGATTGTGGAGATGGATTCGGCCCTCATAGAGCAGAGCATTCATTATCACGAGCTCGAGGAGGAGAATCAGCTGAAAAGCCAGGAGATACAGCAGCTGAACGAGCAGGCCGTGGCTCAGGATTCGCTCATCAACCAGCACAAGGTGGCCAACGAGCAAAACGAGATGGTAATCAACGAGCAGAGAAAGACCATTGCATTTTTCGTGATAGCCGGTGTATTCGTGATAGTAGGAATGATAGTGCTCTTCTTCATGTGGCGCAAAATCAAGAAATACAGCCAGCGCCTCGAAAACCAGAAATACGAGATAGAGCAGCAGAAAAACCTTATACAGGTAAAGAACGACCAGATCACCGATTCCATCAACTACGCCCGCAAGATACAGGATTCCATCCTTGTGCCCGAGAGCAAGATCAAGCGTTTTGTGCCGGATATGTTCATATAC
>JAZUEG010000355.1:0-3025 GCA_045640025.1 Bacteroidales bacterium | reverse complement strand
AAAAATTGGTCGCACTCATTTTTTTTCTTACTTTTGCATTCACTTATATTAGCGATTATAGATGAATGACAATATAGATATAGAATTTGCCGGAAAGGACGAGATAAAGAGCTTTCAGGAGACTGAGATGCAAAAACTCCTTGCGTATCTATCTGAGAAATCAAGGTTTTACTCTGATATGTTCCGCAAAAACGGAATCAACATCAGCGAGATAAAGACCTTGGAGGATTTGCGCAAGATACCTTTCACCACCAAGCAGGATTTGCAACTGAGGAACAACGACTTCCTCTGCGTGGATCAGCGCCAGGTGGTGGATTATCTCACTACTTCTGGCACTCTGGGAACTCCCGTAATCTTTGCCCTCACCGACAAGGACCTCGACCGCTTGGCCCTGAATGAGTGCCTCTCGTTCGGATGCGCCGGCGTAACTCCCGACGACACCGTTCAACTTATGTGCACTATGGACAAGAGGTTTATGTGCGGGTTGGCGTGGTATCTGGGCCTCAGGAAACTTGGCGCAGGCATTATCCGCGTGGGTAGCGCAGTACCTGAGTTTCAGTGGGATACAATTATGAGGCTAAAGCCTACCGTTCTCGCTCTCGTGCCCTCCTTCGTGAAATCTCTCTTGAAATACGCTGATGCCCACGGTATTGACTACAACAACTGCTCAGTGAAGAAGATCGTATGTATGGGCGAGGCCATTTATCAGGAAGACGGCTCATACAGTCTCCTTGCCAAGGACATCCTCAGCAAATGGAACGTGGAATTGTATTCATCATACGCCTCTACCGAAATGTCGACAAGTTTCACCGAGTGCAGATGTCACAAGGGCGGTCATCATCATCCGCAACTCCTTATCTGCGAGATTGTTGACGAGAACTTGAATCCTGTGGAGCCTGGTCAATACGGCGAGCTTGTAATCACAACTCTTGGCGTGGAGGGAATGCCTCTTCTGAGATTCCGCACCGGCGACATCACCTGTATGTACACTGAGAAATGCGACTGCGGAAGAAACTCGTTCAGGATTGGTCCTATTGTGGGAAGATTGAATCAGATGATAAAATTCAAGGGCACGGCGCTCTATCCGCCGGCCGTCTTCGACGTTTTGGACAATGTGCCCTACGTAGAGAATTATTTCGTGCGTCTCCAGAGCGACAGCGACGGCCTCGATCACTTGGTGGTGGAAGTAGGCCTCAGAGATTCAGTGACCCAGGACTCGGTTTTCAAGGACCTGAAAGACCGTTTCAGAAGCAAAATCCGCGTAACTCCCGAGATTGTCTTCGGTTCAGTTGACGATATCAACAAGCTCAACAATCAGCCTATGAACAGGAAGGTTGTGAAGTTTGCGGACGAGAGGGAATTCAAGAAAAATTATAAATAAAGGCGTATAAACCGCCACGAACGACACAAAACCACCGTTCGTGGCGGTTTATAATTTTTATAATCGTCCACGAGTGACATTTTTTATTCGTTCGTGGCGGTTTATAATCAGAATATTAGTATTATAATATACTTATAGTTTATAAAGATATAAATATCATTTATCAGAAA
Organism: Bacteroidales bacterium; assembly: GCA_045640025.1. GTDB lineage: Bacteria > Bacteroidota > Bacteroidia > Bacteroidales > UBA3824 > UBA3824. Next base: position 1,474 of record JAZUEG010000355.1, on the reverse strand, counting down.
AATAACTCAAAAAAAAATCCTTTTTTTTAGTCTATCTAAAAAAATAATACTAATTTTGCTGATAAAATAAATTAAGAAGAACATTATAAAAATATCAAACAAATAATTTTAATAAAAAGTTATGGCAAAAAAGTTACAGACGATGGATGGTAACGCCGCTGCTGCACATATCGCGTATATGTTCACAGAAGTTGCCGCTATCTATCCTATCACTCCTTCTTCTCCAATGGCTGAGAATGTAGATGAGTGGGCCGCTCAGGGCCGTAAGAATATGTTTGGTGAGACTGTTCTCGTTCAGGAAATGCAGAGCGAGGGTGGTGCCGCTGGTACAGTACACGGTTCTCTCCAGGCTGGTGCTCTTACTACTACCTTTACTGCTTCTCAGGGTCTTCTCCTTATGATCCCTAATATGTACAAGATCGCTGGTGAATTGCTTCCTTGCGTTTTCCACGTATCAGCTCGTACATTGGCTTCTCACGCTCTCTGTATTTTCGGTGACACCAGGACGTTCTGGCTTGCCGTCAGACAGGTTTCGCTATGTTGGCCGAGGGTTCAGTACAGGAGGTTATGGACTTGGCAGGTGTAGCTCACTTGGCTACTCTCAAGTCAAGAGTTCCTTTCCTCAACTTCTTCGACGGTTTCCGTACTTCTCACGAGTATCAGAAGGTGGAGGTTGTTGACCAGGAAGACCTTATTCCTCTCGTTGACCAGCAGGCACTCAAGGAGTTCCGCGAGAGAGCCCTCTCTCCAGAGAGACCTCAGATGCGCGGTATGGCTGAGAATCCAGACGTATTCTTCGCCCACAGAGAGTCTTGCAACCCTTACTACGACGCTGTTGCCGATATCGTTTCTGAGTATATGGACAAGGTTTCTGCTATCACTGGCAGAAAGTACCGTCCTTTCGACTACTACGGTGCTCCTGATGCCGAGAACATCATCATCGCTATGGGTTCGGCTACAGAGTGTATCAAGGAGGTTATCGACTACAAGGCTAAGAATGGCGAGAAGGTTGGTTTGATTTCTGTACATCTCTACCGTCCATTCTCTCTCAAGTACTTGAAAGAGGCTATTCCTGCTTCAGCTAAGAAGATCTGCGTTCTCGACCGTACAAAGGAGCCAGGTGCAAACTCAGAGCCATTGTACCTCGACGTTGTTGACGCTTTGACAGAGCTCGGTATGATCAACAATCTCACAGTTGTTGGCGGCCGCTACGGCTTGGGCTCAAACGACACAACTCCTGCCCAGATCATCGCAGTTTACGAGAACCTCGCCCTCAATACTCCTAAGAACCACTTCACTTTGGGTATTGTTGACGACGTTACATTCAAGTCTCTCCCAGTTGGCGACGAGGTTTCTGTTGCTCCAGCTGGTATGTTCCAGGCTAAGTTCTTCGGTCTCGGTGCCGATGGTACAGTAGGTGCCAACAAGAACTCAGTTAAGATTATCGGTGAGACTACCAACAAGTACTGCCAGG
>JAZUEG010000354.1:0-7890 GCA_045640025.1 Bacteroidales bacterium | reverse complement strand
GTTGTGGCCGCCGAGGTCCGCAAGCTGGCCGAGCACTGCGCCGTGGCAGCGCGTGATATTGATGCCACGAGCAAGGAGAGCGTGAATATCGTGAGGGCAAACGGTGAATCGTTCAAGCAGGTGCTTCCCGAGATACAGCGCACCACAGAGCTTCTTCAGGAGATTTCTGCCGCTTGTCAGGAACAGGCCAACGGATCGTCGCAGATCAATATTGCTGTCCAGAGGTTCAACGAGACCACACAGGAGTTTGCAGCCCTCGCCGAGGAGCTCAGCTCCAATAGTCAGAACCTTGCCAGCCATGCCGAGCGTCTGCTGGATATCACCGACTCTTTCAAGTTCAGGGAGTAAATCCATACTTTAAAATTTTATATCCATTGCAATTATGCATAAACACACATTTTTAGCATTATCGCTTTCATCGATGCTCCTGGCATCATGTGGAAGTACATCCTACAAGAATCCCACCGAGCAGATCAAGGTGGACCAGGTAGGTTATCAGATGGGAACCGTAAAAGTGGCTTTGGTGCCCGACAGCACCGCCAACGAGTTTGAGATTGTTTCCATCGACGGCAAGGTTGTTTTCAGCGGAACAACCTCTGAGTCAAGCGTTTGGGAATTCTCGAATACCAGCGTCAAGATAGCCGATTTCTCCGATTTCAATACCGAGGGAATCTATTACCTGAGATGCAAGGGCGCGCTTGATTCATACCCATTCGCCATCGGCAATGGAATCTACAATCAGCTGAGCCACGACGCCGTCAAGTCGTTTTACTACGCCCGTGCCGGTGTAGCCATCGAGGAGCAGTACGGCGGCAAATACGCCCGTCCGGTCGCTCATCCCGATAATGTGGTAAAGATACATAAAAGCGCCGCAGGCCCCAAGCGCAAGGAGGGCGACATCATAAGCTCGCCCGGCGGTTGGTACGATGCCGGCGATTACAACAAGTATATCGTAAACTCATCAATTACAGTCTGGGAAATCCTGAACGCCGTGGAGCTCTATCCCGAGTATGCCATGGCCCTCAAGACCAATATTCCCGAGAGCGGAAACAGGATTCCTGACGTGGTGGATGAGCTTCTATACAATCTCCGCTGGATGATTACCATGCAGGATCCCGACGACGGCGGTGTTTACCACAAGCTTACCGCGCTCGGATTCAATGGAATGATAATGCCACACGAGGATCACGACGAGCGTTACGTAGTCAAGAAGTCGACAGCCGCATCGCTCGACCTCGCAGCCACCTGCGCCAAGGCTTACCGTGTGCTCGAAAGCTACGACAGCGAGCTTCCAGGTCTCCGCGACTCGCTCATGAATGTGGCCAAGAAGGCTTGGAACTGGGCCCAGAAAAATCCAGCCGTACTCTACGACAAGAATCCCGAGGGTGTTTTCACCGGCCAGTACAACGATATCTACATCCGCGACGAGTTTACCTGGGCCGCCATCGAGATGTATCTATCCACCAGCGACAAGTCTTACATGGACGCCATCAGCCGTGATGATTTCGATTTCAAGACTCCGGCATGGGATTCGGTATCAATTCTCGGAATCGCTTCGGTGCTCAACAAGCCTGAATACAAGGACCTCTTTGATCCCGAATTCTACGGATTCATGAAAAACGGTTTCCAGAATCTTGCCGAGAGCTACCTGGGTGCCTACACTCAGTCGGCCTACGCCACACCGCTCAACGCGTTTCCATGGGGAAGCAATTCCGTGGCAGCCAATCAGGGTTTTGTGCTCGTAACCGCATACCGCGCCATCAAGGATCCAAAATATCTTGAGGCCGCTCAGGCCGCGCTCCATTACATCCTTGGCCGCAATCCGCTCGACTTCTGCTACGTTTCGGGATTCGGAACCAATTCCATCCGCAATCCTCACGACCGCAGGTCGGTGGCCGACGGCATCGAAAAACCTGTATCGGGTTACCTCTGCGGAGGCCCCAATGCCACAGCCCACGGCGATGTGCCCGATTCGCTCTACAAGTACACCGCGCCGGCCATGAGATACGTCGACGATTACCGCAGCTATACTTCCAACGAGATAGCCATCAACTGGAACTCGGCACTCGTGTTCCTGTCGTTTGCCATCGATAGCGAGAGTAGTCTCTGATGTTCAGCGACATACATACCCACAATATCATTCCACACGTTACGGGAGTCTTGGACATCTCGCAGCGTGTGGATTTGCGTTTGGATATACCGGCCAGCGGAATCATGTCTTACGGCATTCATCCGCGCAATCTCGATGGCTGGGAGAGCAGGATTCCCGTTATCGAGAGCCTTGCCCAGTCGCATATAATAAAGGCGGTGGGGGAGTGCGGTCTCGATGTTTACAGCCCGGCCGATACCAGGATTCAGCAGGAAGCCTTCGAGCGTCAGATTAGTGTAGCTGATACGTATCAGCTGCCTACCATCGTACACTGCGTGCGTATGTATCAGGATGTAATAAGGGCGATCAAGAATACACGGTATCAGCTACCCGTAATACTCCACGGATACAACGGCAACGTGCAGACTACCAGCCAGCTGATGCGGTACCGAAACATATATTTCTCTTTCGGCAAATCCATTGGCGGAAAACTCGCCCAGAGCGTTTCAATTGTATCAGCTGACAGGATACTCATAGAGAGCGATACCGATGAAAACCCGCTCTACGATTTGATTATCAGTCAGATAGCTGATATCAAGAATATTGAACCAGCCCTGATGACGGATATGATCTATCAAAACTTTTTAGGGGTATTAAATATAACTTGAAACATGAAAAAACTTATTTGTTTACTTGCTTTTGTTTTGTCATTTGGCTATCAGCTAATGGCGCAAATGACTGTAAACCGCACCGAATACGACAGCATCAAGTATATCTGCGACACCACGCAGAATGCTGATATCCGTATGGGCGCGCTCAGGGATTTGTGTTTCTGCTCCGGAAATTCGGAAGAAATCATGTTTAACGCGCGCAGGCTCTATGCCCTTTCTGACCAGGTGGGCAACAAGTTCCGCCATGCTCAGGGAGCCAGCCTTGTAGGTTTTGCGTACCTTACTCAGGGCGATTTCGACAAGGCGCTGGAATACGCGTTTGAGGCTTTGAATATTTACAAGGACATTGATTCTGTGGCTTTTGTGGCCAAATCGTTCAATCAGGTGGGCTCGATTTTCGCCAACATGAACAATCTCGAAAAGTCACTCATCTATTACATACAGGCTTACGATGTGGCCTCCAAGAACGGTCTTGATGAGGTAATGGCGGAGGCCTCCAACAATATCGGATACATCTATATACACATGAAACTGTTCAATTCGGCGCTCGATTACCTTTCGCTCCGCCATCTCGACAGCACATCGTCCAAGTTTCTTACAGCTAAAATAGGGCTTGTGGAGGCCCGCCGAAACTTGTATCTCTATTACGGCGAGCAGAAACATTTTGACCTCGCGTTCCAGTATCTCAAGGAGCTGGAGGCCGATGAGAACTTGCCGAAGGATGTTTTGTCGTCGCTCAATTTCATGCTGCTGGCCTCTCAGCTCTATCTCGATCTCAGCCAGGAAGGACGCAAAAAGGCTTACATTGATACCTCCATGATGTGGCTCGACAGCGCCGAGGTTATTGCGAAGCGGAATGCAGTGGATGTTTTTGAACCGCATTTCATTACCCAGCGCTGCAATATTTATCTTATGAGCGGTCGCCTCAAGGAGGTTCCGCCGCTTTTCATGAAATACGATACTTCGTCCAATGTGGCTTTTTCTACTGATATCATCACTGTAAAGAAAAATTATTACATCAAGACAAAGAATTACAGCTCGGCGCTCGTATACAGCGAGTTGTACAATAAGATGCTGAATACTCAATACAGCGTGGACTACGCATCGTATGCCGAGAAACATCCGGCCGAGCAGCGCTATCTTGAGAGCCAGGCCCAGCTGAAAAAACAAGCCGAGGAGCGCATCCGCAGCGAGGAACAAGAGATGTCGAAATGGATGTTCATTAAGATTACATTAGCTATAATAGCCTTTTTCGTGGTGGTTTTCATTATCCACAATTATCTGAATACAAGGCAGGAACGCCTTCAGAGTCTGGCACTTAGCGCGCAGAAACAGGTTCTGGTTTCCAAGAATGGAACATTGGAACAGTATCAGCAGGAAATCCGCAATCAGTACCGTGAGATAGAGGATCAGACCACCCTGCTGAGGGATCAGCGTGTCAAATTGAACGCCAAGCACAAGTATCTGATAGATTCGATACAGGCGGCACAGCGGATGCAGACAGCCGTAGTGCCATCGGAGGATGTGGTGAGGAGGATTTTCGGCGAGGCTTTCGTGATGTGGAGACCTCTTAATATAGTGTCGGGCGATTTTTACTGGGTGGCCCAGCGCGGCAACCGAAAATACCTGATAGTGGCCGACTGCACCGGACACGGAGTGCCGGGCGCAATGCTCAGCATTCTGGGAGTATCTCTGCTCAACTATCTGCTGCCAAAGTTCTACAACCTCGACGCGGCGCAGATTCTGGAGCTCCTGAAAAAGAAATTCATCGATACCATCAGCAATACCAACATCGACGACGGCATGGATCTCGCGCTCATCATCCGCGATGGCAACAAGGTGCTGTATTCGGGCGCCAACCGTCCTCTACTGCACGTTCACGACGGCGAGGTGGATATGTACAAGCCCACAAAGCTCTGCATCGGTCACAATTTTATGAAAGAGAATTTGAGATTCGTAAACGAGGAAATAGAAGTGAAGCCCGGCGACATGATTTACGCATTCTCGGATGGCATTCCGGACCAGTTTGGCGGCGACGACGGCCATTCAAAATTTGGAAACAAACAAATAAAGGAGCTGATGGCCGAGGTTTGGGCTCTCGATACATCACGGCAGAGGCTCATCATGGAGCAGCGGATAGATATGTGGCGCAATGTGCCATTCTACGACCGCGACCATGTTCCCCAGCTCGACGACCAGCTCCTGATAGGTGTAAGGATATAATTACTTGGAAATCTTCAGCTTGAAGCTGTTGGCGTATTTCTCCTGAGCCTCCATCAGTAGCTTGTCGGCGTTTTTCAGCTTGTTGTCCATATCCTTGTAGATATTGTCCCACTTCACCTTCAGCTCCGACGAAAACTCGTTTTGCGGTAGTGAGTATATCGTTACGAGGTCGGGAATCGAATTTTGGCTGATATCCTCGTAAGTTGCTATAAAACTGAGCATTGCCTGCTGAAATTCCTCGCCGCCCTTTACAGGCTCGATGTTCGAAATCCTGAATTTTGCATTGTCGATCTCCTGGCTGAGGGCCAGCGATGCGTGCTCCATTTTCTTGCCCACGTATGTATCGAACGATTCCAGAAGGCTGTCGTACTGGATTATGATTGCTTTCTGATGGCTGATGAGCATGTCGCTGTATTCAGCCGCCTGCCTTGGGGTTGTGTGGTTGCATGATATAGCTATCATGGCCGATAGCAGGAGAGAGGCTGTGGCTAATTTTCTCATATTATTTCTGCTGGGTTTCGTTGCTTATTTTTTCGAAAGACTTGGCAACCTTGGCGTTTGCGGTCTTCATTTTCTGCTCGGTGCTGCTGGCGTATGCGTCCCATTCCTCGCGGAGGCTGTCGGTGAAATCGGCCTCGTCGATCTTGTAGATTCTTACCTGCTCGTTCAGCTCCTTGTCGGCCAGCTGCTTCATTACCATAATCTTGTCGGTAAGCGACTGTCGGAGGTCGTTGCAGTGGTCTGGCAGATCCATCGCCATTAGCTGCTCATCTGCTGTATTCAGCATAGCCTTCAGCTGCTCTATCGAAGCGTCGATTCTTGCATTGTCGTATGATTCGAAAGCGTATTTCAGCTCCAGGTAGCAGCTGTCGATCTGCTTGTTTACGTTCATCACTGTTCCAGCTGATGCCATAATCTTCTCCTGGCAGGGCTGGCATGCCTGTATGGCGATTATCAGCGATAGCGCCATCAGGATTTTGATAGAATATCTGTACATATTTCGATTAGTTATTAGATTGATAGCGACTGCAAATTTACAATTTTTTTTGAGAAAAGGCAAGCAGCTGATACATTTTTTAGTCGGTTTTCAGCTGATACATTATTTATTGTAGCTAAAACACTATTTATAAATTGTTAATTTTCCGATACTTACATCAATTACGAAAAAAACTTACATTTTCTTGAAAAAAAAGTGCTTAATTATTAGGGAGTTTCAAATAATGATTGTAATTTTACACTCAAAATAATTAGTAATTTTTTTTAACTTAATACTATAATGACAAACTCACAATTTAAATTAATGTTAAGCGGATGCTTGATGAGCGGAGCTCTCCTGATGGCATCTTGCGGAGGCTCACAGCCCAAGGCCAACGAGCAGGAGCAGTGCCCAGCCGGCATGTGCGAGCAGGTAAAGGCCGCTTTCGTTGACACCATCGACGTTAAGCAGCAGGTAAACGGCGTAGATACAGTATTCGCCGGCAAGATTACCGGCATCAAGTGCATCCATAACTCTAAGGGAACCAAGGTAGCCATCACCAACTTCGGCGGCCGTATCCAGAGCATCAAGATCGTTGATAAGAACGGTGTTGAGCAGGATGTGGTACTCGGTTTCGACAGCGTAAAGGACTACGAGAACAATCTTTCTGACTTTGGTGCATCTATCGGACGCTATGCCAACCGCCTCAACCAGGGCAAGATCACTGTTGACGGCAAGGAGATTCAGCTCGACAAGAACAACTTCGGTCACTGTCTTCACGGCGGCTGGAGAGGCTGGCAGTACATGGTTTACGATTTCGTAGAGGCTGAGTGCAACGACAATACCGTAACCATCCAGTACAATTCTCCTGATGGCGAGAGAAACTTCCCAGGCAATGTAGTAGCCAAGGTTAAGTTTACTCTCGGCGAGGACAACGCCCTCTCTATCGACTACACAGCCACCACCGACAAGGAGACTGTTATCAATATGACCAACCATTCATACTTCAATCTGAACGGTGATCCTAATACCGAGATCATCAACCACCACATTTATATTAATGCCGACAAGTTTACTCCAGTAGATGATACATACATGCCAACCGGCGAGCTCGCTTCTGTAGAGGGCACTCCATTCGACTGCCGTCAGATGGCTGAGATCGGCAACCGCGTAAATATGCAGGCCGAGAATGAGCAGATTAAGTTCGGCAACGGATACGATCACAACTGGTGCCTCAATACCTACAAGGACGGCCAGGGCGACGTAAATACTATTGCTGCTTCTCTCTATTCGCCAGCTACAGGCATCCAGGTGGATGTATACACCAACGAGCCAGGTATCCAGTGCTACTCTGGCAACTTCCTCGACGGCAAGGTAACCGGCAAGAAGGGCATCGTATACAACGCTCACGCTGGTTTCTGTCTCGAGACTCAGAAGTATCCTAATACTCCAAACGTAGCAGAATGGCCATCAGCTGTACTGAAGCCAGGTGAGACTTACCACTCATTCTGCAAGTTTGCTTTCAGCGTAAAATAATCACTTATTATTAAATAACCTATTAAAACAATTTTTATGGACAATCTTTTTGGTTTGGACAACGGCTTCTCCGTTTGGGACTACGGTGTGTTCGTATTGTACATCGTAATCCTGGTGGGAATGGGTATTTTCCTGAGCCGCAGCAAGGATGGCAAGGAGAAATCCTCTAAGGATTACTTCCTGGCCGGCAATACATTGACCTGGTGGGCAGTAGGTGCTTCGCTTATTGCCGCCAACATCTCTGCCGAGCAGTTTATCGGTATGTCCGGTTCTGCTTTCGCATCTGGTATCGCGCAGGCCGCTTACGAGCTTATGGCCGCCGCAACATTGATCGTAGTAGGTAAGTTCCTCCTGCCATTGATGATTAAGAAGAACGTGTTCACCATCCCACAGTT
>JAZUEG010000353.1:0-3530 GCA_045640025.1 Bacteroidales bacterium | reverse complement strand
GGTAATTTGTGTTCCTAAAAACGCATTATACAAAATTTCATTTAATAATGCATTTTTATTCTTTTATTCATTTATTCTTTTATTGTTATAATATCAGCTCGAAAACCCGTCTCACCTGTGGCAGGATACCCATTTTTTCGGCGTATTCGGCCAGGCGGTTGATGTTTTTGGTGGGGGAGGCGGCGTAGTTGCGGATGGCCATTACGAAAGTGTCCTCGTCGATGCGGTTTCGGCTGCGGATGATGTCGCAGATGGTGCGCTCGGCGTCGTAACAGCGGACGGCGTTGCCGAAGGTTGTCGGTTTCATTATTACGCCCAAATCGTGAAGTTCACGCATTATGTAATAGCAGGTGCACTCGCTCCTAAGTGCGGCAGAAAGGCTTGTTCTTGCAGGTATCGTCACCGAATGGATGAATGGCGTCCTGTCCGACAATCCGTTGAGGAATAGGGCTGATTCGTGCGAGAATACTATGTTTGCCGATCTTGTCATCATCGTGTACATATCGTCGTGAATCTCTTCGCTTAGGGTGTAGATTCCTTGACGGAGTCTCATCAGGAGCCCGTTCTGCACGTATTTTGTCAACAACATTTTCGAGAACCCCAACTCCAATACCTGGGCCGTGGTTATCATATTGTTGTGCGCGATTATGGTTTGATATATCAGGGTATTAATCTGCATTGGTTTACTTTGGTATGTGTTTTAGCTTCAATTACGATACAAAAGTAAACTATTTTAATGAGAAATGCAAAAATTTTTTTGTTGGTCGCTTCGCTCAAAATCTTCAAAAAATCAGCAAAAAATCTTTTCCTATATTTTGTAAAACTTGGCGTCTGGAAGACGCTACTATTATTAACCGCGTACGCCGAAGACAATGGTGCTTGCACCATTGTCTGGCGTGCCCGGTAAATTGGCGTTTTTATATTCTTTAAGCTTTTAAGGCTCTCTCAATTCCTTAGTCCTGAGCGAGGCACTCATTGTAGAAGTCGGCGTAGTCGCTGCGCTTGTCCTTGGTGAATGCTATGGCAGTGCGTGGGTGCTGGTTCAGAATACCTGTTACGAGGTACTGCATGTCGAAGCCCCATACTACACCTTCCTGCTTGAGCTTGTTGATGTAGTTTTCCACGAACTTGAGCACTGGGTAGAGCTTGTACTTAGGATTCTTGAGGAAACCGATAAGGAGCTCCATAGCGCAGTTGCCGGCGCCGCGTCCCATCGATCCGTAAGTAGCGTCCAGCCAGTCTACGCCATCAGCTACAGCCTCTATTGTATTGGCGAAGGCCACCTGCTGATTGTTGTGGGCGTGGATGCCGAGTACCTTGTTGTACTTGTCGGCCACTTCCTTGTACATAGCTGTAAGGCGCTGGATGCTCTCTGGATAGAGCGATCCGTAGCTGTCCACGATATAGATGCAGTCCACAGGGCTCTTGCCAAGCTCCTCGAGAGCGATCTTGAGGTCTGTCTCCTGTGTGTTGCTGATAGCCATGATGTTGCAAGATACCTCGTAGCCCTTCTTCTTGGCATCCTCTATCATAGCGATAGCCGATGGAATCTGGTGAAGGTATGTAGCCACGCGGATAAGGTCCACAGGGCTGTTGGAGCGGTCCTGTACGTCCTCCTTGTAGTTGCAGCGTCCTACGTCGGTCATTACGGCCAGCTTCAGGTTGGTGTTGTTGTCACCCACAATGGCGCGGATATCGTCGTCGTTGCAGAACTTCCACTTGCCAAACTTGTTTACATCAAACATTGTCTTGTCGGCCTTGTAGCCGAGCTCCATATAGTCCACGCCGGCATCGACGTTGGTCTGGTAGAGTGCTTTTGCGAATTCGTCGGTGAAGTAAAAATCATTTACGAGACCGCCGTCTCTCAGTGTAGCGTCTACTACTTTGACGCTTTCTCTGAAATTCATTAATTTGGAAATCTCTTTCATTTTTTATTAATCGTTAATATCGCGGCAAAATTAGTTTTTTTTATTTACAATACGAAAAAAACTTAAATTTATTTATAATATTTTTATTTTTCCTTTATCAGGCCCTGGCGGTATGCCATTATGAGTTTTCTCAGATTTTCTATCTGTCCCATCAGCTCGCGTCCGCGGTCGGTATCGCGCACCAGCATCCGGTGATACTTGAATTCCTCCAGCTGTACCCTCGAATGGATGTCGGATCCCTCCTGCACGGCCTTTTCCTTGCTCTCGAATGCCTCGTGCTGCACCAGCTGAAGGCCGTGGCTATTATATATAAGCGTGTATCCGGCTATTCCGGTGGTCTTGTGGTAAGGCTTGCTGAGTCCGCCGTCTATCACCAGGCGCTTGCCGCCGGCGCGCATCGGGCTCTCGCCGTGGGTGGTGCGCACGGGGATGTGGCCGTTTATTATTCGCGATTTCTCGGGGTCCAGGCCAAACTCCCTCATTATGTAGTCGCAGGTGTCGGCGTTGTTGGCCAGCTCGTAATACGGGCCTTTCTCCTCCTTGCAGAGTTTCTCGTCGCCTATGAAATACCGCTCAAATGTGGTCATCTTGTCCTTGTTGTACAGCGGCGAGTCGGGTCCGCACCATAGATACCACATGTAGTCGAGGGCCACGTGGGTGTCGGGCGATTCTATCCTTCCGAAATACGCGGTCCTTATAGTCTGGTCGAGCCTCTCCATCAGCTGGCGGCCCTTGTATTTTCTGCCGTCCACCATCACCTCCTTAAACGATCCGTCGTCGTTAAGCGGTATTGCGGCGTGGTACATCAGGCAGTTGTTCCTCACCAGGAACAGGCTGCCGTGCTTGTACAGGCTGCGCAGGTGGTTCTGGAGTTTCTCGCTGCGGGTAAAAGAGTGGTAGAGCTGTGTCATCAGCATCTCCTCCTCGGTGCTCAGCCTGTATGGGTCGGCCGGGTCTATGGTGGGGAAGTTGGTGTCTTTCAGCTGATACGTTTTGCCGTCTATGCATATCGTGCCCTTTGCGTAGTCTATCAGGTGCAGGAGGTTGCGGTTGTCCATTCCGTATTCGGGACGGCGCTTCACTATCTGGCCCTCCAGCTTAAACTGTATTATCGATATGGCCTTGTGCATTTTCGCCATTAGCTGCATGGACCTGCTCATGCGGCTGTTTTCCTCGAATTCGCAGGCCTGGAACACCTCGCACTTGTCGTTGCCGTATGTGTCTATGGCAAAGGTAGCTAATGGCAGGAGATTTATCGAGTATCCTTCCTCCAGGGTCTCCACGTTGGCGTAGCGGATGGAGATTCTCACCACATTAGCTATAAGGGCCAGATTGCCGGCCGCCGCGCCCATCCAGCTTATGTCGTGGTTGCCCCACTGGATGTCGTAGTTGTGGTAGTTGCAGAGGGTCTCCATGATGTCGCAGGCGCCGGGTCCGCGGTCGTATACATCGCCCACTATGTGCAGGTTGTCTATTACGAGGCGGTGTATCAGCTGGCATATTGCTATTATCACCTTCTCGCTGCGGCCTATGTCTACTATTGTGTTTATCAGCTGTGTGTAGTAGTTCTGCTTGTCGGTCTCGCTCTCGTTTTCGTACAGG
>JAZUEG010000352.1:0-5623 GCA_045640025.1 Bacteroidales bacterium | reverse complement strand
GTTGAGTGTGAGGCCCGAGCTGATAGAGCTCCACTGATGATCGTAGATATTATATGCCACCGACCACGAAATCAGGCGCATAGGGTGCATATTGAGGGAGAGGTTGAGATCCTCCCAAACGTGATTGCCGAGGATGCTGGTCTTTGAGAGAGCGCCCACGCTGATAGCCTTGCAGAGGTCGTATTCGGCGCCGGCGTATATCTTGGTGGTAAGCATCTGCTTGAACTTCTCGCCATTGTTGCCCACTACAGCCTCCTTGAACTCATCCTCGAAGATGTCGGTATTCAGCTCCTGGGTATTGATGTCGTAATCGAATCCGCTGAAGGTGAAATCCTTCTGCATGTGGATATTGGCTATATTCTTTGGGCCTACAAAACCGAGGTCGATAACCGAGGCCGAGAGGTGGAGTTTCTCGTTGAGATTGTATTTGACACCGAGATCCACTGCCATGCCCAAGCCCATGTTGTTGCTTACGTCCTTGAATTTGATTTTGTCGTTTTTCTGAACCTCCGAGAAGTGGCCGTCCTCGTTGAGAAGCTCGCCTCCAAAGAGCGGCGAATATACATCAAACGATCCCGACATATTCCACTCGTCGGCGCTGGCTGTTACATCGAGGTCAGAGAAATCAGCCTTGGCTGCCAATCCTTTCAGGAACTTGATCTTGCCTCCCACGCTTAGCTTCTCGTTGACATCGCGTGTATAGCCCAACGAGATATCCACGTATGCCATCACATTAGCTCCCAACTTCTTGACATCCAGATCGAACGTCTCGTTGTAATTGATACCATCGAGCACGAGGTTGAAAAACTGCTTGGGAACAAATGAATGTGCCTCGGCATTGGCATTTACCGAGAATGTGATGAAGTTTTTCTCGCCGGCGCGGAATCCGAAATCAATGATGGTGGCCTTCGACGACATATCGAGGCTCATTGTATTGCGCAGCGCATCGAGAAACTGCTGCTGGCCATTTGGCACTGCCTTGTCGAGAACGAAAACGGTCTTGTTGTTCACATTCTTGATAACATCGCCGAATGAGAGGCTGTTGTTGCCGCCGGCCACTGCCACGAAACCTGATACAGGAATCGGCAGCAACACGCTCGACATATAGAATTTTCCCTCAGGCTTGAATGCGGGATTCACTTGATTGCTGCGGAAATTATTGCGCTGAAAATATAATGTATTGCTCAGCTGGGCCTGCGCACCGCCCGATACTGCGGCGGCAAGAATAAGAGCCGAGGCTATTTTCTTGAAATTCTTGTTCATATTCTTTGTTAATTAAAGATTGAAAGTTTTGGGATTTTTGCGTGAATGGGATTAATCAGCAAATTATTCACGTTAAATTTTTAGAAATCAGACACATCAAAATTGCCCTGAACATAGGCCTTGAGCTTGACATCGATGTACTGATCCTGGCTGAGCGTAACCTCGGCAAGCTTCTGGAACGGAACCTCGAAACCTAGGAAAACCTTGAGGGCTGAGGCGTTTTTGATATCGTTCACAATATCTCCGTAGCGGAAATACACAGTCTGCTCTACCACAGTCTTGCCGTCCTCGCAGGCATTTACAGTGGCATCCTTGTGGAGCTTGCCGGGATTGATCTCAGGCGAATCCTCCTTAGGATCGGGATCGGCAGTAAAACCGAGAGCAAGATTGATATCGAAAGGCATTGTGGATTTGATGTCTACAATCAAAACGAGCGAATCAAGCGAACTTACAGCATTGCCACTACCGAAAACATCATCGAAATCGATGTCGTCGATATAATTGGTGGCACCAAACTTAGTGTTCTCCACATCGATAGGCAGCGGGAAAAGCGAGGCCACCTCGTCGGCGCCCACGTCCTTGAGGTTGATGGATGTACCATCGAGTTTCACAACGTTTCCGCTTACAGCTTCCATATTGAAGATGTCGCCGATAGTGGAATGGAATTTGGCCAGAGGAGCGGCCACGGAAGTCTGGATGCAGATGCCGTTTTCATCGAGGTCATCCAGATTGTACTCCTCCTTCACGCAAGAGGAGGTGGTTAAGGCAACGAAAGCCCATACAGCCACCAAGGGCAGCAAGAATAGTTTTTTCATACTGAGATGTTATTTTAGATTATTGATTCTATAAACGCAAATGTATATAAAAAAACGCATAAAAACGTTAAACCAATGCACGAATTAACAAAAAGTTTAGAAAACAAAAAAAGAGGTGGAACTTGACAGCAAAGTCAAATTCCACCTCATTATCAAAAAGGTTAGCTATATTTCAAGCGATGTATTCAGAAAGTGAAATAAGGATTACTCCTCATCCTCCTCCTCACCATCCTCGTACTCAGCGTCCTCAGCCTCAGCCTCAGCAGCCTCCATAGCGGCAGCCTGGATAGCAGCCCACTCAGCGAGAGTCTTGTCGTAAGCAGCCTTTACACCAGCCTTGTTGTTGGCAGTCTCAACGAGAGTGTTTACCGAAGAAGTGGCATCTACACCCATCTGAGCGCAAGCGCTTGCGTAGCAAGCGAGGAATGTACCAGCGCAATCCAGAGACTTCTCCTCAGCTGACTGAAGAACACCAATCAAGAATGTGGTAGTCTCCTGTGGGTCAGCCTGATAAGCCTGACAAGCAGCAGCTACATTCTGGTAAGCAGCAGAGATCTGATTGAGATCGCCATTAGCTGCAGTGTAAGCCTTAGCGAAAGCCTCACCAGCGTTAATACCATCCTTTGCAGACTTTACGGTGCCGCAAGAAACCATCATTGTCATTGCTACTACGAGAGCAGCGAAAATAGAAAATACTTTCTTCATTTTGTTTTTATATTTAAAAAAATTAATAATTTACAATTGATTTTACTCCTCGTCCTCTTCGTAAGAGTCCTCATCCTCATCATACTCCTCAGCCTCCTGGGCAGCCTGAAGGTTGGCCTCGTACGTTGCCATTGTGGCTCTCATGGTGGAGATGATGTCCTCACCATTGCTGCCCTTGGTGGCCTGAACTGTCTTGTCGAAATCCTTGACAGCCTTGGCTGTCTCGTAGAAAGCGGCGCAGTCGGCATAGGCCTGAGCCTTTACATCCTCTGGCTGTGTGCTTATCTGCCATACGTATGCCGAGATTACCAGGATAGCGCCCTCAGCGTCAAGGTCCTTTGAAGACTTCATAACATTAACAAGCTCAGTTACCTTTGCATTGTCGGAAGTCTGCATTGCGTTTACAAGTGCGTCGGCGTTCTTGTCAGCCTGAGAGGTGCAAGATGCCATCATAGCCACTACCAAAAGAGCGGCTACAAAAGTAAATACTCTCTTCATTTTGTTTTATTTTTTTTGTATTGATAAATGTTTTATCTTTTTACGCTGCAAAGATAAACAAAAATTCATTTCGCCAAATAAAATCAATATTAATTTTTTACGATTTTTTAACTAAAAAAATTAAAACATAAATAAGATACTATCGTATAATAATATTTGTAAACAAGCCGAGGCGATGCCATTTTTTTTATATCAGCTGATACAAAAAAAAGAGGTCCGTGCCTAATGTGACACAGACCTCCATATTATTATGAAAAATTATGAAGAACCGGATTACTCAGCCTCAACTGCCTCAGCCTCAACATCCTCGAAGAGGTTAGCGTTTTCGTCGGATCCACCCATAAGATCGAAGAGGCCCATAAGACCCTTTACCATCTCGAGAGCTTCCTTGCCGTCCTTGCCGAGAACCTTGTCGGCGTCTGGTCTTGCCATTACAAGGTCGTATACCTCGTTGAATCTCTCTCTGTAGAGGTCACCAGTCTCGGTGTCCTTGTTGCCGTAAGCATCGCCGGCTACTGTGAAGAGACCAGTAAGAGCGCAGGCCAAAGACTCTGTATCGGTATTAGGCTTGTCGTTATAGAGCTGATCGGTAATCTGTTTTACCTTTACCATATCCTTAGCCTCGATAGCGTTCATGAGCTGGCTGGCTGGTGACTGGTTGCATGATGAGAACATTGTGAGAGCTACTACGATAGCAGCAAAGAATGATAAAATTTTTTTCATGATGAATTGTGTGTTTTATAAATTAATAAATTATTAACAGCTGCAAATGTATAAAAATTATTAAATGCAACAAAAAAAATCGCAAAAAATTACTCGGCGGCCTCAAATTGTGCCTTGTATTTGCTTACGAGGTCCTCGATATTTACTCCCTGCGATGCGGCCTCGCTGAATACGGAGGCTGCGTCGGGCTTTGCCTTGGCGATATCGTAGAGGTCGATGAGATTCTTTACCATCTGTGATGCTGATGCGGCATCGTTCTGCGATGAGTATACATTGGCCAGGTAGTTCATGCCGCAGAGCACGCCGAGGGCCTCATCGGCTGTAAGGTCGTTCTTTACGGAGTAGAGCAGGTTTACAAGAGAATCCACTGCCTTGTCGTTGCCGGCCTGGATGTTGTCGAGGATGGCGAGTGAGTCCTTGGTGTTCTGCGACTGCGATGCGCATGATACCATAATTACCATAGCTGCCACAATGGCGGCTGCAAAAGAAAATACTTTTTTCATTTTTGTTCGATGTTTTATTAGTTTTGATTACAGATGCAAAGGTAACAATATATAATGTATTAGCTACAAAAAAATAAAAAAAAAAGCCGCTACCCCACAAAAAAAAGAAGCGGCATTCCTGATGATAGGAATACCGCCTGCTAAAATAAAACAACTATAAAAAGATAAACTTGAAATACTTGCTTAGATGGTCTGCTCCACATTCCACACGAATGCGCGCACACCCATTTCGAGGTTGCGGTTGTCGAGTTTCTTGCAGATGTGCAGGAGCTCTGGCACCTTCTCGTCCTCTACTACGGTGAGTATCGATGAGTTCATCTCAGGCCAGGTGTGAGAGCCCTCGCGAGGCTCGCCGTCCACCGATCCGCGGCCCATTACCTGATCCCAGAGTGTATATCCACGAATCTCAAGACGATCGAGCATGTACTTTACGCGCTCGGTATTGGCCTGGTTGAATGCTATAAATACTGCTTTCATGGCATTTATTACATTTTTGATTTTTAATTTTTGATTTATCTCATTTATGATTTTCAATTTTTGACTTTCGATTTTTGATTACAATTCTACAATCAAAAATCGAAAATCAAAAATCAAAAATGTTATTCTTCCTTATTCATCTTGCGGGAGTCGAATACTATGTCGTCGTCCATATCGTAGAATACGTAGGCCTTGCGGAGCTCGGTCTGATTGTCGCGCTCGCCCTTCTTCGAGAAGAGTGCGTACAATACCGGAACGATGAACAATGTTACGACTGTTGAAACCAGGAGACCACCGATTACTACCACACCCATAGGAACCCACATCTCGGAACCCTCTGATGTAGAGAGCGCCATTGGGATCATACCGAGGATGGTGGTGAAGGCTGTCATCAATACAGGACGGAGACGGCTCTTGCCTGATACGGCGATGGCCTCGTTGAGGTCCATGCCACGGTCACGCATGAGGTTGATGTAGTCCACGAGCACGATACCGTTCTTGGTAACGATACCCACAAGTAGGATAACACCGAGTGCGCCAATCATGTTGAGTGATGTCTGTGTGATCCAGAGGGCGAAGATTACTCCCGAGATAGCGAATGGCATACTCATCATGATGATGAATGGCTTGGCCAGGCTC
>JAZUEG010000351.1:0-2734 GCA_045640025.1 Bacteroidales bacterium | reverse complement strand
GGATAATGGGCAATACAATGTCGTATTTCCTTACCAAAGGCAAAAAGCATTTGATGAATAAGCGTGTGAATTATTCAGTAGTAGCATTTTCTAATCTTCTAAAACTTTGGAATTACGCAAAAAATGAGCACTAATTTTCGTTCTCAGACAAAATCAGAAGCCAAGGAATGGGAAGAATTCTATACTTTGGAAGATGTAGCAAGTAATGATGAATTACCCGAAGATTTGACTGTTTTCAGGGCGGTAAAAAAGAGCGACCTGGTAAAGAATGGTAGGAGGGTAAGAAAACAGATATTTATACTAACTCCCAAACCATTTGGTGCAGAAAAATCAATCTCCGTTCACGAAGACAGTGAGGATTGGCCTATGGAATGGAATACAATTAAGCAAATGGCTGTTCCTCCTGTTGAATACAATTGCTATGTTTCGATTAGAGTAGGCAAAGTTCGTGATATAGAAATTGATTTGGGCGACAATCAATTAGATTTGGAAAATATTGATTTGTCAATGGAAGATAGTTGGAAAGATGAGCCCGAAACTCTGATTCCCATTCAATTTAATGTATTGCCAAGTCATACAATCGATATGCCTCACCATTGCAGTATCTATATGTGGACCCACGATAAAATTGTTGATTCAACTGATTTCAAAGATGTTATGAAAGAGTTGTTCGAATCATACAATTTTGGAATCCAAGATGAATTAGCAAAATGTGTTGAAAAGGTGTTCGATAAAGATATGAACGAAATTGAAGGTGCGGTTTGTAATTAGAAAATATTATTATATTTTTATATAAAAAATCCCCGTTGAAAAAATCAGCGGGGATTTTTTGTTTTTTATTATATTTTTATCTATCTTTGGAAATGATAAAACAACCAAACAGCAACAATTATGAACAGCAATATATTAAACTCTCTTCGTGAATACGAGGACAAACTTTATGATATGATTATTGAGTTGGATAGAATGGAATCCAACCTGAAAATTTATTCGGAGGTAGAAGACCGGCAGTTGGAGAAAAACAGTTCTAATCTTGAGAAGGAAGAATTGCTGGAACTCCGTTCCAATAGAAATAAATTGCTGAGTGCCTCGCTCAGAATAGAGACCGCCCATAGTCTGGTGGAATTGGTTCATAATGATATCCTTGACCTTGTAGGTGAAGTAGATCACGATGATGAGGATGAGGAAGAAGGTGACGGATTAGACGATGTGGAAGAAGATTATGAGGAGGAAGATGACGAGGAGGATGAGTCTGATGATGTAGATAATCTTTTTGAATCTGATTATTCCGATTCTGACCAAGACGATGAAGAGGATGAAGAATCTGAAGACGAGGACGATTCAGAAGAAGATGAAGAATCGGAAGACGAAGGTCCCGAATCTGGTCTAGTTGTCTATTTGCCCGATGACACATATTTGCAGGAAGAATCCGCCGCCGCCACTTTTGCAAGAGCAATTGATGAAGCCGGATTTGAGAATGTTATTGGACTAAACAAAAAACTTTGTGGACTCCCATTAGTATCACGGCGAAAACCAAACACCGATTACGCTTTCCGCAAATTAAGTAGATACTATGTGATTACGCATATCAGCAATGCCAATAAGAAGAAAATCCTTCAGCAAATTTCTGACGAATTGGATTTGGATTGGGATGTTGAGATATTGTGATAAGATGTACAATCTCTCCTCGTTCTCTTTTCCTAATAGGCTCGTCACGAAATTCCGTCGCGTGCGTGGAATCATTTTTCATTGTTGTACAGATTTTGCAACTATATTATAAACGACAATTAAAACTTTTGGTATTATGATAAATGATTGGATAATTGATAGTGAGGAGTATGGCGTTTATAAGGAAACACCATTTTTCCCTGTTACTTTGCACAAAGTATTCTTCTTGGATAGAATGGGGGCAGATAATAATGCAAGTTTGATGTTGGATAATTCTGACTATGTAGGTGCTATAAAAGGTGATTTTAAATTTTGCAAGGAATACTATTCGATTGTAAGAGTAGCAGACAAGCACGTTTTTTCTATTCCAAGTATTCGATGGGAATTCATTTCGTATGAGGATTCAGTAATAAAGGCCAATATTTTAGCTAAAGTTTTGTTTAGCAAAGATACTCTGATGGATTTGTACAAGAGTTCAACTTTGCCAAACGATGGTGCTGAGTGTATAATGCAGTTCTGTGATTTGGATTATTTCAAGGATTTCCCTTTGCTGAAAGAGTGGTCAACTTTTTTGCAAATCAAAAACAACTACAAAGGACACGGAAACCTTGTTTACACATTCGGTTTTAGAATTAATAATGAGGATATTAACGTAGTTTTCGAAAAACTGGTTCTTCATCAATCTGTTAGACATTCCGAGACTTCAATAATGAATCTTGGTAAGATATTGCACGATGCTGTTGAGGTTGAAGAACTGAAAGAAGAATTTGGTCGCAAGGTAAAAATCAAAAGAGATATTACCAAGAAAGAAATTATTGCAAAGTTTCATCAAAAGGTGCGTGCCCTTATGCTGATTACAATAAATGGGAACGACAAAATCGCTTTGCTATTCTCGTTTTTCAGAGTAACAGCCAGCGCCAAACCTCATCCTTCTACAAAGGAAATGCTGAGAAAAATCATAAAAGAGTTCAAGTTTCTGAGAGATTATGAAGATGCGCAAGATCTTTATGATTGTATGAAATTGCTTGGCAAATATGTAGGATGTTCCAGATGTTTGTCAAATTAT